>JAHENA010000127.1 GCA_024643405.1 Flavobacteriales bacterium
AAAATTGAAGGTCGTGGTCGTGCACCAGAGTATGTTGCCAAAGTAATTGCGTGTTACCGAGCTGCCATTGATAGCTTGGAAAATAAAACCTACCAAAAAGAGAAAGTGATTCTCTGGATGCAAGAACTTGAAAAAGTTTATAATCGAGGTTTTTGGAATGGTTATTATCTAGGGCAAAAACTTGGCGAATGGAGTATAGGTTCTGGTTCTCACGCAACCCAAAAGAAAGTATATATTGGGAAAGGCACCCACTTTTTTCCAAAACCTCAAATAGGTGAATTTAAAATTGAAGCCTATGATATTTCTATAGGAGATACTATTTTAATAACAGGACCAACTACGGGCGCCAAAGAAATTTTAGTAAATGATATGATGGTGAATGACCAAAAACTATCAAAAGGGGCGAAAGGAGATTTGGTAACAATTCCTTTAGGTTTTAGAATCAGACCTTCTGATAAGTTGTATAAAATTGTAGAAAATAAAGTGGAAGCGTAATGGTCGTTATCACGTTACAGCGTAACAAATGTATTGGGTGCAACTATTGTGTGGAATTTGCTCCTAGACAATTTCAAATGTCAAAAAAAGACGGAAAATCGGTCTTGTTGCATGCTAATGACAAGAAGGGCTTTTTTACTTTAAAATCTAATGACAATGACATTTTTGAAGCGTGTGATAAAGCCTCAGCAGCTTGCCCTGTTAAAATAATTAGTGTAAAATTAATTTGAGAATCCATACAATTAATAATATTTTTTCGGGTTCTTATGATAATTAAACTACTATTTTAAAGTAAGCATAATAATCTTATCTTTACCTTTTAAAATAATTATAAACCTTCATTCGTAATATTTTTATTAACGAATTCAACATATAAAATATATGGCTTGTAACAGTTGTACAACTGATAGTAGCGGTCAACCAAAAGGGTGTAAAAACAATGGTACTTGTGGTACAGATAGTTGTAACAAACTTACCGTTTTTGATTGGCTTGCAAACATGTCTCTTCCAAACGGAGAAAAACCTTTTGACTGGGTTGAGGTTCGCTTTAAAAACGGCCGAAAAGAATACTATAAAAACCTTGAAAATCTCACCTTAAGTATTGGTGATGTGGTTGCTACACAAGCGCCATCTGGCCACGATATTGGAATGGTTACCCTAAC
This sequence comes from Flavobacteriales bacterium, assembly GCA_024643405.1. GTDB lineage: Bacteria > Bacteroidota > Bacteroidia > Flavobacteriales > Flavobacteriaceae > Yeosuana. Next base: position 1,158 of record JAHENA010000127.1, read on the forward strand.
GGGGGAATTGGTACGGGTTCAAATGAAACGTAAAAATATCTCTCAAGAATCAGAAGAGATATTAAAAATATACAGAAAAGCGAGTCAAAAGGATATTGATATTTGGTCTGATGCCAGAGATAAGGAAGAACCTATGAAGGTGAAAGCACGTCAGTTCGCCATCGACTTAAAGTTAGAAATGAAAATTTCTGACATTGAATTTCAGGGAGACGCCAGTAAAGCGACGTTTTATTATACGGCGGAAGACAGGGTAGATTTTAGAGAACTTATTAAGGTGTTTGCCAGAGAGTTTAGAACCCGTATTGAAATGAAACAGGTTGGTTTTCGTCAGGAAGCTGCGAGACTTGGAGGCATTGGCTCTTGCGGAAGAGAATTGTGTTGTTCAACCTGGTTAACAGATTTTCGTTCAGTAAGTACATCAGCAGCAAGATACCAACAGTTATCATTAAACCCGCAAAAACTGGCTGGTCAATGCGGAAAATTAAAGTGTTGTTTAAATTATGAGTTGGATACGTATCTTGATGCCTTAAAAAGTTTTCCAAAAACAGAAATTAAATTAGATACAGAAAAGGGAACAGCTGTTTGTCAGAAAACAGATATATTTAAAGGTCACATGTGGTATGCCTATGAAGGTGAATGGATGAATTGGCATAAAATCACTACGGATCAGGCAAACGAAATTATTGCCATCAATAAAAAGGGTAATAAAGTTTCAAGCCTTGAAGAATATGCTTCTGAGTTAATAAATGATACTAAAAATGAATTTGAAAACGTTGTTGGTCAAGATAGTTTAACACGCTTTGATAGTCCAAAACCAAATAATAAACGTAAAAATAAAAGAAACAATAAAAATAGAAGAAAACCTCAAAACACAAAAAATGATGCGAAATAAGGTATTGTTCTTGGTTTTAGTTTTTTCTTTTGTTTTGGTTTCTTGTGATTCAAAAAGGATCTATGACGATTATAAATCTGTTCCTGATGAATGGAATAAAGATTCAATAATGTCTTTTAAATTGCATCCTCCAGACTCCATAAACCCTTATAATTTATTTGTGAATTTAAGAAATACCAATAAATATAAGTACAGCAATATTTTTTTAATAGTTGAAATGGTCTTCCCTCATGGAAAAACATTAAAAGATACTTTAGAATATAGAATGGCTGACCCAAGTGGTAAATTATTAGGGACAGGACTTATGGATGTTAAAGAAAATAAATTGTGGTATAAAGAAGCCGTTGTGTTTAATGAATCTGGTGAATATACGGTTAACATTCAACATGCTATGAGAGAAAATGGTAAAGTAAATGGGGTTGTTGCTCTTGAAGGCATTACAGATATTGGTTTTAGAATAGAATCCCCAACAAGTAATAAATAGTTATGGCAAAAGCAAAACAAACAAAAGATAGTCAAGGGTTTGATACCTATGTGCGTTGGTTTTGGATACTTTTTTCCTCAGGCATCATATTTCTTATATTAATTTTTGCTTTAGCTTCTTGGGGTTTATTTGGTGAAATGCCAGATCACACGGTTTTAGAAAACCCCAAAACAAATCTTGCAACAGAAATTATTTCTTCTGACGGGAAAACCTTGGGTAAATTTTATTTTAATGACAACAGAACACCTGTTGGATACGAAGATTTATCGCAAAATCTGGTTCAGGCTCTAATTGCTACTGAAGATGAGCGTTTTATGAATCATTCTGGAATAGATGCTAGAGGCACTTTAAGAGCGGTGGTTAAACTTGGAAGTGGCGGTGGCGCAAGTACTATTTCGCAGCAATTAGCCAAACAATTATTTCATGGAGAAGGTTCGACTAATATTATTGAAAGAATATTACAAAAGGCAAAGGAATGGATTATCGCTATCCGTTTAGAACGTCAATATACCAAAGAAGAAATTATTGCACAGTATTTGAATATTTATGATTTTGGAAATAATGCCGATGGGATTAGAAGTGCCTCTCGTATTTATTTTGGAAAGGAACCCATTGATTTAAATATTAATGAATCCGCTATTTTAGCGGGCATGCTGAATAATTCTTCTTTATATAATCCAAGGCGAAATCCAGAAGGGGTCACAAATAGAAGAAACTTGGTGTTAAAAAAAATGGTTAGAAATGAATATATTTCAGAGGCCGTTTATGACTCGCTGATAACCACTCCGCTAGACTTAAATTATAATCCCGAATCGCATCGTGAAGGAATTGCCACGTATTTTAGAGCGTATTTAGACGGATTTATGAAGGATTGGATTAAAAACAATCCAAAACCTGATGGTTCTAAATATAATTTGTACAATGATGGATTAAAAATCTATACCACGATAGACTCCCGTATGCAACAATATGCTGAAGATGCAGTGCAGCAGCATATGCCCAGACTTCAGGCAGAATTTGACCATCAAAACATACCGAGCAGAAATCCAACTGCGCCTTTTTTAGAACTAGATAAAAGTGAAATTGATGCTTTAATGAATCGATCTATGAGGCAATCAGAGCGTTGGCGAAAAATGAAATATGATTTGCATAAATCGGATGAGGAAATAAAGGAATCATTTTATAAGCCTGTAGAAATGAGTGTTTTTTCCTGGAAAGGAGAAATTGATACATTAATGAAACCAATTGATTCTATGCGCTATACCAAGCGGTTTTTACATCCAGGGATGATGTCAATGGATCCCCTAACTGGGCATGTGAAAGCCTGGGTTGGTGGGATGAACTACAGACATTTCCAATATGATCATGTTAAAACAGGAAAGCGACAAGTAGGTTCAACGTTCAAGCCATTTGTTTACGCCACGGCTATTGATCAACTGCATTTATCACCTTGTGACATGCTTCCAAGATCGCAAATAACTATTGAAGCTTATAAATATGGCAATCCAGAATCTTGGTCTCCAAAAAATGATGATGGTAATTATGGAGGGTCAATGACCCTTATGGATGCCTTAGCAAACTCGGTCAATACGGTGACAGCAAGGATAATGGATAAGGTAGGTCCGGAAAATGTGGTGGATTTAGTTAAGAAATTAGGAGTTCAATCAGAAGTATTACCCGTGCCTTCAATAGCTCTGGGAACAGCTGATTTAAGTGTTTATGAAATGGTTGGTGCTTATGCAGCATTTGCAAATAAAGGCGTTTATACTAAGCCGGTAATGGTAACGGGTATCGTTGATAAAAACGATACCGTTTTATATCAATTTACACCAGAAACACGGGACGTTTTAAGCGAAGAAACAGCATACGTAACAGTTAAACTTATGGAAGGTGTGACGCGATCTGGCTCAGGAGCACGTTTAAGAACTTCAGGCGCTGAAACCTACAGAGCAGATTACAGAGAAATCATCACAGGTTACCCCTATCAATTCACAAACCCTATAGCTGGTAAAACAGGAACAACGCAAAACCAAAGTGATGGCTGGTTTATGGGTATGGTGCCCAATCTGGTTACAGGTGTTTGGGTAGGTGCAGAAGACAGATCTGTGCATTTTGGAAATATAACCTACGGTCAAGGAGCCGCTATGGCATTACCAATTTGGGCTGTGTATATGAAAAGCTGTTATGCTGATAAGGAGTTGAATATTTCTACCGAAGATTTTGAAGCTCCAAAGGAGCTTACCATACGGGTTAATTGCTCAGACCCTTCAGAAGGCGACGATGATAATCCAAAAATAAAGGAAGATATTCCTGATGATTTAGATTTTTAAAAATCAAAAGCCATTCCTTTTAGAATGGCTTTTTTATTTCGTAATTTTAAATCAATAAAATTCGTTTCAAATGATTAAAAAGAAAGTGGCTAATGTTCAAGAAGCGCTTCTGGGCGTTTCAGATAATATGATTTTAATGCTTGGAGGTTTTGGGCTTAGTGGCATCCCGGAAAATGCCATTGCAAAACTTGTTGAACTAGGCGTTACAGGCCTTACCTGTATTTCAAATAATGCCGGTGTCGACGATTTTGGATTGGGGTTGTTATTGCAAAAGCATCAAATTAAAAAAATGATATCTTCCTATGTTGGAGAGAATGATGAGTTTGAACGCCAAATGCTTTCGGGCGAATTGGAGGTTGAATTAATTCCTCAAGGCACCTTGGCCGAACGATGCCGGGCAGCGCAATCTGGCTTTCCTGCAATATACACACCAGCTGGTTATGGTACCGAAGTAGCAGAAGGAAAAGAAACCAGAGAATTTGATGGTAAAATGTACGTATTAGAGCATGCTTTTAAAGCCGATTTCGCCTTTGTTAAAGCTTGGAAAGGTGATGAAGCTGGGAATCTTATTTTTAAAGGAACAGCCAGAAATTTTAACCCCAATATGTGTGGTGCTGCAAAAATAACAGTGGCCGAAGTGGAGGAATTAGTACCTGCAGGTACATTAGACCCCAATCAAATTCATATTCCCGGCATATTTGTACAACGCATTTTTCAAGGTGACGTGTATGAGAAAAGAATAGAACAAAGAACGGTAAGACAAAGAGTTTAGTTATGTTAGATAAAACAGGAATTGCAAAACGTATTGCAAAAGAGGTTAAGGATGGTTATTATGTAAATTTGGGAATAGGCATTCCAACCTTGGTAGCCAATTATGTAAGGAATGATATTGAAGTAGAGTTTCAAAGTGAGAATGGGGTTTTGGGTATGGGACCTTTTCCATTTGAAGGCGACGAAGATGCCGATATTATTAATGCTGGTAAGCAAACTATTACCACCTTGCCTGGAGCTAGTTTCTTTGATTCTGCGATGAGTTTTTCAATGATTAGAGGCAAACATGTGGATTTGACTATTTTAGGCGCTATGGAAGTGGCAGAAAATGGTGATATAGCCAATTGGAAAATTCCTGGTTATATGGTTAAAGGAATGGGTGGCGCCATGGACTTAGTGGCTAGTGCCGAGAATATTATTGTGGCAATGATGCATACCAATAAAGCCGGAGAATCAAAACTTCTTAAAAAGTGTTCGTTGCCGTTAACGGGTGTGGGCTGTGTAAAAAAAATTGTTACTAATTTGGCGGTCCTTGAAGTCACGGATAAAGGTTTTAAACTTTTAGAGCGAGCCCCAGGGATTTCTGTGGAAGAAATTGTAAAAGCTACAGAAGGTACTTTAATTGTTGAAGGAAATATTCCAGAGATGAACATTTAAAAAAGTAGGTAAAATCTTTAAAAAG
>JAHENA010000045.1 GCA_024643405.1 Flavobacteriales bacterium
AAACAATTTTTAGTAAAAGAAGAGTTGCAGACCTTAGACTGGAAAATAGGAACAGAAACCAAGCAAATTGGTAATTATACATGTTTTAAAGCAACTTGTAAAAGAGCCGATTTTGATGTCTCTTGGTGGAATTTTTCTTGGGATAAATTAAGAAATAATAATGTGGAAAAGACGTCTGATTCTATAAAAACTGCTGACACAGCAATTTTAAAATCAGATTCTATAGATAAGAATATGGAGGTGGTGGAGGTTGAAGCGTGGTATACACCAATGATTCCTGTAAGCCAAGGCCCAGATGATTATTGGGGTCTTCCAGGTTTGATACTTGAAATTAGCGTTAACAATACAACCTTACTTTGTTCTAAAATTGTAATGAATCCAGCAGAAAAAACTAAAATTGAAGCTCCAGATAAGGGGAAAGAAGTAACAAAGAAAGAGTATCAACAAATCATTACTGTTAAAATGCAAGAGATGAGGGATAATCGCGGTAGAAACAGTGGAAGACGACCTTAACTTTTCAAAATATCTTTTTAAAATCAACTTATTGATTACACAAATTACATGAAGAATTTTATTTTTTTAATGTTATTAAGTTTAGTTAACATTTCTTTTGCTCAAATTAAACTCCAGGGAGTTGTAAAAGATAGCATTGGTAATCCACTGGAATTAGCAAATATTATTGCTATAAATGAAGAAACAAAAGCTTTAGAATCATATGCAATTACGAATCACGAGGGGGTGTTTAAGCTGGCATTATCAAAAAACGTCACCTATAATTTGCAAGTGAGTTATATAGGTATGAAAACCTTTAAAGAAACTATATCTATTAAAGAAGAAGATATAAACAAAGATTTTTCTTTGATATCTGATAATGTCTTAGACGAAGTTGAACTTACCTATGAAATGCCGGTAACTGTTAGAGGAGATACTTTAGTTTATAACGCCGATTCTTTTAAAAATGGTTCTGAACGAAAACTTGAAGATGTCATCAAAAATCTACCAGGAGTAGAAATTAATGCTGATGGACAAATAGAAGTTGAAGGTAAAGTAGTCAATAAGTTAATGGTTAATGGGAAGGATTTTTTTGATGGCGACACCAAATTAGCTACCAAGAATATTCCGTCAAATGCAGTTGATAAAATACAAGTTTTACGGAATTATTCTGAAGTAGGTCAGTTAAGTGGCGTGACTAACAATCAGGATAATGTCGCAATGAATATAAAACTTAAAAAAGGTAAAGAAAATTTTTGGTTTGGTAATGTGACGGCGGGTGCTGGTAAGTCACCAGATAATGAACTTTATTTGGCACAACCAAAAATGTTTTATTACAGTCCTAAATTCAGTCTTAATTTTCTTGGAGACCTAAATAATACAGGCGAAGCGTCATTAACACGACAAGATATTAGAGGTTTTGGAGGTGGTTTTAGGCCTCCAAGCCAAAGTAGTGGAACCAATCTTAATTTAGGGAGTAATGCTCTTAATTTTTTAACAAGAGAAAATAATGCCCTTGAGGTTGAAAACAAATTAGGAGCAACAAACTTTAGTTACTCACCAAATCAAGCTTTGGATATTAGCGGGTTTGCCATTTACAATAGCAGCCGTATTACCTCAAAAGAAATTAATTTTAAGAGATATACAGATTCTGACCAAGGTATTCCGGACGAAAGAACTGAGCAAACCAGCAAAGAAAGTTCTAATCAAGGTTTGTTAAAATTAAGCTCAACGTATAAACCTAATGTAAGCAACCAATTTGATTATGATGTGTTAGGCAGAATATCAAAGGACTCTCAAGATCAGAATTTTTTCTCATCAGTTTTAGGTAATACGAGTCAGTTTGAAGAAAATACGCCTTATAGTATTAATCAAAATATAAATTATTACTATACTTTAAATGATACTAATATATTTGCTTTTGAAGCCCAACATCTGTTACAAGACGAAGACCCTTTTTATAATGCCTTTATAGAAGATAAAACCAACTATGTCACAACCGCCGATGCTTTAGGTTTAGATGGCTTTCAATCAGGCTATGATATTGGACAAAATAGGCGAATAAAATCGAATCAATTAGACGCCAAACTTGATTATTATAATATTCTTAATGCAAAAAGCAATCTCAACTTCACTTTGGGGACCATATTAAGTCGACAAGATTTCAATTCTAATATCTTTCAATTCCTTGATGATGGCTCCATATTTAATCCTACACCTACTTTCAATAATGGCCGTGCTACAAATGAGATACAGTACAATTTTAGTGATGTTTATTTAGGAATTCATTATACTCTAAAATCAGGTAAATTTACTTTTAGACCAGGTTTTTCTGCTCATTCCTACGGAAATAAAAACAGTCAGTTTGGTGAAAAAGTAAAGGATAATTTCTTCAGGATATTACCAGATTTTGAAACCCGCATTCAATTTAAAAAGAGCGAAAGTTTAACCTTTAACTATAATATGCGAAATCAGTTTACTGATGTAACGCGATTAGCACAAGGGTTAATTTTAAATAATTTTAATAGTATTCAATATGGTAATCCTGATTTGCAAAACGCATTGTCACATAATTTAAGTTTGTTTTATAGCAGTTTTAACCTGTTTAACTATACTAATGTGTTTGCTCGTGTAGCCTATTCTAAAAATATTGATCAGATAAGACAATTAACAGACTTTGAAAATGTTATTAGAACCAGTACTTTTTTTAACTCAAATTTTGCTGATGAAAGTGTCAATGCTTTTGGTAGAATACAACGTACTTTTGGAAAGCTAAGAGCGACATTGAATACAAATTTCAACTACAGTAAAATTAATCAGTTTATACAAGGAAGACAATCGGTAAATGAAGGCTTTAATCAATCTTATTCACCCGGATTACGTACTAATTTTAAAGTAGCTCCGAATGTGAGTTTTGTGTACCAATATAGTGTTTCAATTAATAATCAAGGAACCACAAAAACAACCTTTTACACTAATGCACCAACGATAGATTTTGATGCTTATATATGGGATTCAGTCACTTTTAAAACGGATTATGCATATAATCGTCAAAGCATTAAAGGTGGTGATAGTGATTCTTTTCAAACATGGAACGCCTCCTTGTCATATAGAAAGAATAAAGACAGTAAATGGGAATATGAAATTAAAGCGTCTAACTTATTAAATATTGATTCTAAGATTAGAAATAGTGCTGATAACCTATCCGTTTCAGTTTCTGAAACCTTTATTCAGCCGCGTTTTGTAACTTTTAGAGTGCGCTATGAGTTATAAATTTTTTTTTACAAACGTAAATAGTTGAGTTTTTCGAATAATTAACACTGGAATAGGAGAAGGCACTAACTACTGTTGAACAAAATTGGGCCATCTGTTCAAGTATTCAATGAAAGAATTACTGAGTCCTTCCTTTTTTAAATAGGATGCGCTTACAGGTAATGGTTCAGGTTTAAAATTTGGATTTTCTAAAACGCGATTTGGAAAATCATGATGTAGAATAGCAGACCTTCCAATAGTGACAAAATCGACTTTATTTTTTAAAATTTCATCAACATCATGGCCAGAACTTATTTTACCGGCAACAGTTAATTTCACGTCTTGAAGGTTTAAACTTGTAAAATGGTCTAAAAGGGTTTTACCTTGATAATTTAAATCATCCGGCATTTTAAAACAATCCCAAAGCGATATGTCTAAAAAGTCTATAAGATTTGTGTTTATCAAATTTTGAGCAATTATTTTTGTTTCTTTCAAATCCATCCCAAAGCGTTCTGGTGATAATCTTACTCCAATTAAAAAGGAAGTTCCACAGTTTTGTCTGATGCCTTCAATAATTTCAAAAATAATACGGCTTCTGTTTTCTAAAGAACCACCATATATATCGTTTCTTTTATTAATCTCTTTGCTTAAAAACTGGCATAATAAATACCCGTGAGCCCCATGAATTTCTACACCGTTATAACCTGAGGTTTTAGCTCTGATTGCTGCCTTAATAAAAGCATCAATAACGCCTTTAGTCTCTTCGAGTGTAAGTTCTCTAGAATCTGTTTCTTTATCAATAGAAGGACAGACAGGTTTTTGGTTAATCAGTTCTTTTGGTGCGCGCATACCTGCATGATGCAGTTGGATAACAGCTAAAGCTCCATGTGATTTCAATTCCTTTGCTAAGCGTTGATGTCCTTCAATATGGGTATCATTAAAAATACCTAATTGTCCTTTAAATCCTTGTCCGTTCTCTTGTACATGAGACGCACAGGTCATTACCAGTCCAAAGCCGCCTTGAGCTCTCATGGTAAGCCAATTAAATTCCGCATCAGATAAGATGCCGTTTTCAAAACTTTGGGTATTAGTTAAAGGTGCGAGCATAAATCTATTTTTCATTGTGGCTCCACAAGGAAACTTAATAGATTCTGATGCAGTCTTCATAATATTATAATTGAAAGGCTTTTTTTACTTTATCTACATAATCAAGTTTTTCCCAGGTAAATAATTCTACATCAAGAGTTATTGATTCACCATTAGGTTGAGTAAATGTTTTGGTAACGATTTCATTTTTACGGCCTAAATGTCCGTAAGCGGCTGTTTCGCTATAAATAGGAGCACGTAATTTTAAACGCTCTTCAATAGCTGCCGGACGCATATCAAATAGTTTTGCGACTTCTTTTGCAATTTCACCATCGGTCATATTAAAGGGGCAAGTGCCATAAGTGTCTACAAAAATAGAGGTAGGTTCAACCACGCCAATCGCATAAGACACCTGCACTAAAATTTCATCTGCCACACCAGCGGCGACTAAGTTTTTGGCAATATGTCGTGCAGCATACGCCGCACTTCTATCAACTTTACTAGGGTCTTTCCCAGAAAAAGCACCTCCACCATGAGCGCCTTTGCCACCATAAGTGTCTACAATAATTTTACGGCCTGTTAAACCAGTATCACCATGTGGACCACCAATGACAAACTTACCAGTTGGATTAATGTGATAAATGATATCATCATTAAACAATGCCTGAATATGTTCAGGTAGTTTTGCAATCACTCTTGGGATTAGAATATTAATAATATCTTTTCTGATTTTTGCTAACATAACCTCATCTTCATCAAAATCGTCATGCTGTGTTGAAACCACAACAGCATCAATACGTTGTGGGATATTATCATCGCTATATTCAATAGTAACCTGACTTTTTGAATCGGGTCTTAAATAAGTAATTTCCTTATTTTCTCTTCTTAAAGTCGCTAATTCAATAAGAATACGGTGAGATAAATCTAGTGCCAAAGGCATGTAATTCTCAGTTTCATTTGTGGCATAACCAAACATCATCCCTTGGTCACCTGCACCTTGTTGCTCTTTACTGGCTCTATCCACGCCACGATTGATATCTTCAGATTGTTCGTGAATAGCTGAAAAAATGCCACATGAATTACCATCAAACATATATTCACTTTTAGTATAACCTATTTTGTTAATGGTATCTCTTGCTATTTTCTGAACATCTAAATAAGTGGTTGATTTAACCTCGCCCGCAAGTACAACTTGCCCAGTTGTGACTAAGGTTTCACAAGCTACTTTTGAATTGACATCAAAAGCTAAAAAATTATCAATTAAAGCATCGCTAATTTGATCTGCTACCTTGTCTGGGTGCCCTTCAGATACACTTTCTGAAGTAAATAAATACGCCATTTAGTTTAATTTATGCGGAAGATTTGACGATAAAGTCGAAGGAAGTTTACACTGCCTTTAGCATTTTTATTTATACTAACTTGATTAGTATAAGAGGTTGCAATCAGTCAAATCTTTCCTCTATTATTATTGATGCAAAATTAATAAAATAAAGGTAATGAGAAATTTAATTTTACTTTTTTTAAGAGTTTATGGCTTATTAATTTTTAATAAAAAATGTCATGTATTTATAATGCTTTTGTAAAATGGCAATATTTTAGTCATTTTTTTAATATTGAACATCATAAAAAATATGAGTTAAACACCTATAAAACAATGTTTTAAATACCATTAAAGTGAATTGAATTTAAACTTGAATACTAAAGAGTGGAATTATTAAAAGCGTAATAATTTAATTTCGAACTTTATTTTAAAGAACATAAGAAGATAATGTTTGGAATTATCTAAAGCTAGCATGAATAAACTAAATAAATACAGTAAAACAGTTACTCAAGATCCAACGCAACCGGCAGCCCAAGCCATGTTGCATGCCATTGGATTAACAGAAGAAGATTTTTATAAGCCAATGGTTGGTATTGCAAGTACAGGTTATGAGGGAAATCCATGTAACATGCATTTAAACGATTTGGCAAAACTTGTAAAAGAAGGGACTCAAAATGAAGATGTAATAGGTCTTATTTTCAATACCATCGGGGTAAGTGATGGCATTTCTATGGGTACTCCAGGGATGCGTTACTCATTACCTTCTCGAGATATTATTGCAGATTCTATGGAAACTGTAGTACAAGCCATGAGTTATGATGGGTTAATTACAGTGGTGGGTTGTGATAAGAATATGCCAGGAGCATTAATGGCCATGATTCGGTTAAATAGACCGTCCATTCTGGTATATGGTGGCACCATTGACTCTGGTTGCCATGAGGGTAAAAAACTTGATGTAGTTTCTGCTTTTGAGGCCTGGGGTAGTAAAGTGGCCGGAACGATGAGCGAAAAAGAATTTAAAAGCATTGTTCAAAAGGCGTGTCCAGGGGCTGGTGCTTGTGGTGGTATGTACACGGCAAATACTATGGCATCTGCCATAGAAGCTTTAGGAATGACTTTACCATTTAATTCGTCAAATCCTGCAACTGGAGAAGAAAAAAAGTTGGAATCTGTAAAGGCTGGAGAGGCCATGCGTTTGTTGCTTGAAAAAGACATTAAACCTTCAGATATTATCACCAGAAAATCCTTGGAAAATGCGATTCGGCTTGTAACTATTTTAGGAGGGTCGACGAATGCTGTTTTACATTTTTTAGCAATAGCGAGAGCCGCCCAATTAGATTTTACTCTTAAGGATTTTCAAAATATAAGTGATAATACCCCATTTCTTGCCGATTTAAAGCCTAGTGGCAAGTATTTAATGGAAGATGTGCACGCTGTAGGAGGCATTCCAGCGGTCTTAAAATATTTATTAAAGAAAGGGTTATTGCATGGTGATTGTTTAACCGTTACAGGTAAAACATTAGCTGAAAACCTATTGGATGTTGATGATTTATCAGAAGGACAAGATGTTATTAAACCCTTAGAAAATCCTATAAAAATTTCTGGGCATTTACGTATGCTTTACGGCAACCTAGCGGAAGAAGGTAGTGTTGCTAAAATTACTGGAAAAGAAGGACTTAGATTTCAAGGAAAAGCCAAAGTATTTGACGGAGAGTATGCTGCAAATGATGGAATTAGAGATGGTAAGGTAAAAAAAGGAGATGTGGTGGTCATTCGTTATGAAGGGCCCAAAGGAGGTCCTGGAATGCCTGAAATGTTAAAACCAACAGCGGCTATTATGGGAGCTGGATTAGGGAAAGATGTGGCACTCATTACAGATGGTCGTTTTTCTGGAGGAACCCATGGATTTGTGGTGGGACATATTACACCTGAAGCACAAGAAGGAGGCACCATTGCCTTTGTAAAGGATGGAGATATCATCACTATAGATGCTGAAACCAATTCAATTGTTCTTGAAGTGTCAGACTCAGAATTAAAACAAAGAAAACAAAATTGGAAGGCACCAAAATTAAAATTTGATCGCGGTGTACTTTATAAATATGCAAGAACAGTTTCATCAGCATCAAAAGGATGCGTTACAGATGAATTTTAAGGAAGATGTATGAATACAGAAACAGAAAATAAAACTAAGGAAGTGGCTCAAAAAACCGAACGTATTACAGGAAGTGAAGCCATTATAAGATGTTTAATAGAAGAAGGAGTCGATATTCTTTATGGATATCCTGGTGGTGCTATTATGCCGGTTTATGATGAGCTATATAAGTTTAGAGACAGCATTCATCATGTTCTGACCCGTCATGAACAAGGCGCAACGCATGCCGCACAGGGATATGCGCGCATTTCTGGAAGAGTTGGTGTTGCCATGGCCACATCGGGTCCGGGTGCTACTAATTTGATTACGGGTATAGCCGATGCGCAAATTGATTCAACACCATTAGTGTGTATAACAGGTCAAGTATCTTCTCATTTATTAGGAAGCGATGCCTTTCAAGAAACAGATATTGTTGGTATATCTACTCCTGTAACAAAATGGAACCATCAAGTGACAAAGGCCTCTGAAATTCCTGATGTTATAGCAAAGGCATTTTATATTGCCAAAAGTGGTAGACCAGGACCTGTGTTAATTGATATCACCAAAGATGCCCAATTTGAGGAATTTGATTTTTCTTATAAAAAATGTACAGGGATAAGAAGTTATAGCCCAATACCTAAAATAAATATAAATACAATTGAAACAGCTGCATCCTTAATAAATCAGGCCAAAAAGCCTATGATTATTTGGGGTCAGGGGGTTATATTAGGCAAGGCTGAAGCTGAATTAAAAGCTGTTATTGAAAAAACAGGTATACCTGCTGCCTGGACAATTTTGGGGGCTTCAGCTTTACCAACATCGCACCGACTTAATATAGGCATGGTTGGAATGCATGGTAATTACGCACCTAACAGATTAACGAATGAATGTGATGTGCTTATTGCTATAGGGATGCGTTTTGATGACCGCGTAACTGGTAATTTAGCGACTTATGCAAAACAAGCTAAGGTTATTCATTTTGAAATTGATCCAGCCGAAGTTGATAAAAATGTAAAAAGTGATATAGCTGTTTTAGGGGATTCTAAAGAAAGTTTAGCAGCTATTTTACCTTTATTAAATGCTAAATCTCATCCAGAATGGCTGCAGGAATTTAAAGATTTATATGATATTGAATTTGAAAAAGTCATAAAAAATGATCTTCATCCAACAAAAGAAGGCCTAACTATGGGTGAAGTTTTAAATGAAATTAATCTTCAAACTAAGGGAAATGCTGCAATTGTTTCAGATGTTGGTCAGCATCAAATGATTGCTTGTAGATATGCAGATTTCAACATTTCCAAAAGTAATATTACTTCAGGTGGATTAGGAACTATGGGCTTTGCGCTTCCAGCAGCAATCGGTGCTAAAATGGCAGCGCCAGATAGAGAAGTCATTGCAATTATTGGTGATGGAGGTTTTCAAATGACCATTCAGGAGCTAGGAACTATTTTTCAACAAAAAACACCTGTTAAAATAGTGGTTTTAAATAATGGATTTTTAGGAATGGTACGTCAATGGCAACAATTATTTTTTGATAAGCGATATGCTTCTACAGAAATGACAAATCCAGATTTTGTGACCATCGCAAAAGGTTATTACCTAGAAGCAAAAAGAGTTAAAAAAAGAGAAGAATTAGCAGAGGCCGTTAAAGAAATGATAGCATCAAAAGAACCTTATTTTCTTGAGGTTTGTGTTGAAAAGGAAGATAATGTGTTTCCAATGATTCCTTCAGGAGCTTCAGTTTCAGATATTAGATTAAGTTAAGTTTTTAGAAAGAAAAAAATGAACGAAGAAATAAAAACATTTACCATATCAGTTTATACCGAGAATAATATAGGGTTACTCAATAGAATATCGGCTATTTTTCAGCGCAGACATATAAACATTGAAAGTTTAACAACCTCTCAGTCAGAAATTGAGGGTGTTAATAGATTTGTGATTGTGGTGAATATCACTGAAACTCAAGCTAGAAAAGTGGTGAAACAAATTGAAAAACAAGTGGAAGCAATTCGGGCTTATTATCATACGGATGATCAAACTATTTATACGGAATCTTGTATGTTTAAAATAAAATCGGCTTTATTGTTTGAAGAACCTCAAATACAAAATATTATAAAAGACAGCAATTCACAGATTGTTACTGTAAACAAAGAGTTTTTTGTATTGGAAAAATCAGGTAGACGCCATGAAATTGAATCACTTCGTAGAGATTTAAATGTTTTTGGGATTATGCAGTTTGTGCGTTCAGGAAGAATAGCAGTCACAAAAGATGAAATGAAAATAACAGAAATGCTTTTAGCATTTAATAATCAATAAAAATAAATAATGGGAAATTACTTTAACACACTGTCTTTAAGAGATAAATTAAATCAACTGTCCAAGTGCAGATTTATGAATACTTCAGAATTTGAAGATGGTGTAAATGCTTTATTAGGGAAAAAAATAGTCATTGTAGGTTGTGGGGCACAAGGCCTAAATCAAGGGCTTAATATGAGAGATTCTGGGTTAGACATATCATATGCTTTACGGGAGGCTGCTATTAAAGAGAAAAGAGCTTCTTATGTAAATGCCACTAAAAATGGTTTTAAAGTAGGAACCTATGAAGAATTGATTCCATCGGCTGATTTAGTATTAAACTTAACACCAGATAAACAACATACCAGTGTTATAAAAGCGATAATGCCTTTAATGAAAAAGGGTGCAACCTTGTCCTATTCTCACGGTTTTAATATTGTTGAAGAAGGCACCCAAATTCGTAAAGATTTAACCGTTATTATGGTGGCTCCCAAATGTCCGGGTACTGAAGTAAGAGAAGAATATAAAAGAGGTTTTGGAGTGCCAACTTTAATAGCTGTTCATGAAGAAAATGATCCAGAAGGTAAAGGTTGGGCACAAGCAAAGGCTTATGCGGCAGCTACTGGAGGCGACAGAGCCGGTGTTTTAGCTTCTTCATTTGTTGCTGAGGTAAAAAGTGATTTAATGGGAGAACAAACCATTCTTTGTGGTTTGTTACAAACAGGGTCAATTCTTTGTTTTAATAAAATGATTGACAAAGGAATAGATGCTGGGTATGCTTCTAAATTAATCCAATACGGTTGGGAGACCATTACTGAAGGTTTAAAATATGGTGGTATTACCAATATGATGGATCGTTTGTCCAATCCGGCAAAAATTAAAGCTTTTGAATTGTCTGAAGAATTAAAAGAGATTATGCGTCCTTTATTCCAAAAACATATGGATGATATTATGGAAGGAAACTTTTCAAAAGGGATGATGGAAGATTGGGCTAATGATGATAAAAAATTGTTAACATGGAGAGCTGCAACAGCTGAAACGGCTTTTGAAAAAACACCGGCAGGTGATGTGAAAATTTCTGAACAGGAATATTATGATCACGGTGTTTTAATGGTGGCAATGGTTAGAGCTGGCGTGGAATTAGCTTTTGAAGCTATGACTGACTCAGGTATCATTGATGAATCGGCTTATTATGAATCCTTACATGAAACGCCACTAATAGCAAATACTATTGCAAGAAGAAAATTATATGAAATGAACAGTGTCATTTCTGATACCGCTGAGTATGGTTGTTATTTATTCGATCATGCTTGTAAGCCTTTGTTAGGAGATTTTATGAAGAAAATAGATATTAATGTCATAGGAAAAGCATATGCTAAGGATAATGGCAAAGGTGTTGATAATGCTAAATTAATTGAGGTGAATAAAGCGCTAAGAGAGCATCCTGTTGAAAAAATAGGAACCTTTTTAAGAGCTTCAATGAAAGCTATGAAACCTATTGTTTAGTTAATTTTTATAAAGAAAAGACAAAGCATTTTTCTATAATAATTAGTTATTTCATATAAGTCGAAACATGTTAAATGTCTCGGCTTTTATTTTTTTGAAGGTTTATCTAAATATAAGATTTAAGTATTGTTGGACGAAAACGATTTCGTTGTAAGTAATTTGTTTTCAAATGATTAAATGTTTAAATACGCCTTATTATTTCAAGAAATTTCATTTTTAAAATGATATCTGAAATAAAAATTAGGTATATTAGCTCATAGTAATTAATGTAATTTGTATTCTATGAAAACATCTTTTTCTGAAATTCCCGAAGCCTATAAAATAAATGCTCCTTTACATAAAAACACTTATTTAGTGTCAGGTGAATTAAAAAAATGGGAAGGAGAAACGTCCAATATATATTCAACAATTTCATCGACAGAAACCTATCAGCCAACATGGTTAGGAAGTATTCCAAACCAAGGGAAAAAAGAAGCTCTGGAAGCCTTGGAATCGGCCTGTTTAGCATATGATAAAGGTCAAGGGTTATGGCCAACTATGAAAGTATCTGACCGTATTAAATGTATGGAGACTTTTGTTGAAATGATGAAAACTAAGCGCGAAGAGGTTGTGAAATTATTGATGTGGGAAATAGGTAAGAATTTACCTGATTCACAAAAGGAATTTGACAGAACGGTTGATTATATCTATGATACGATTGAAGACTACAAGAAAATGGATAGGGATAGTGCTAAATTTATTAAAAGCGAAGGTATTTATGCGCATATCAGACGCGGCCCTCTTGGTGTTGTTTTATGTTTAGGTCCTTATAACTATCCGCTTAATGAAACTTTTTGCTTGTTAATACCTGCACTAATCATGGGCAATACGGCTATCTTTAAGCCTGCAAAACATGGGGTATTACTTATAACACCTCTTTTAGAGGCCTTTCAAAAAAGTTTTCCCAAAGGGGTTGTTAATATCCTTTTTGGAAGAGGTAGAGCAGTAGCTTCGCCAATTATGGAATCAGGGCGAATAGATGTATTGGCCTTAATAGGTAACAGCGCATCGGCTAATGCTTTACAAACCATTCATCCAAAAAAGAACAGATTAAGATTGGTCTTAGGTTTAGAGGCAAAGAACCCTGGAATTGTGTTGCCTGATGCTGATTTGGATTTGGCTATTGATGAATGTATTGCAGGAACCTTGTCTTTTAATGGTCAGCGTTGTACCGCACTCAAAGTATTATATGTCCATAAGGATATTATTAATGAATTTAATAAGCGTTTTTCATTACGTGTTGATGCTTTGAAATTCGGAAATCCATGGGAACCAGAAGTAAAATTAACACCGCTTCCTGAAAAGGATAAACCCGCTTATATCCAAGAATTAATTGATGATGCTAAAAATTTAGGAGCAAAAATCATTAACGAAAAAGGAGGAGAAATAACAGAGAATTACATTTTTCCGGCAGTTTTGTACCCGGTAAATAAGTCTATGCGGGTTTTTAAGGAAGAACAGTTTGGTCCTGTTATTCCTATTTTACCTTTTACTAATATAGCAGAACCATTAGATGATATGGCTGAATCAAATTATGGTCAGCAGGTTAGTGTTTTTGGTAAAGATGTTAAAAAGTTGGCACCTTTAATTGATACTTTGGTCAATCTGGTTTGCCGTGTTAACTTGAATAGTTCTTGCCAAAGAGGTCCGGATGTTTATCCGTTTACCGGAAGAAAGGATTCCGCCTTTAGTACATTAAGTGTGCATGATGCTCTTCGTTCCTTCTCAATAAGAACTTTTGTGGCTTCAAAGGACAATTCGTATAATAATGCCATTTTAAATGAACTCCTAGACAAAAAAGCCTCTAATTTTATAAGTACAGATTATATTTTATAAATCTTATATTAGCGAATCAAATCTGATTTACTTATTTTTGACTAAAAATTAAAAGAAAATGAAAATTATTAGAATTCAATTATTAGCTCTTTTTACGGCAACATTTCTATTTAATTGTGGAGGTAAAGAAGAGAAAAAGAAAGAAGGGTTTTCCTATGAAAAATCAATGTCTCAACAAGAGACTGAAACAAAAAATATTGATGCCAATGTAACTAATATTGTATTAACTGCTAATGATATGATGCAGTTTAATACCAAAGAAATTAAAGTGAAAGCGGGTCAAAAGGTGAGGCTTACATTAAGGCACATTGGTAAGTTAGATGTTAATGTCATGGGGCACAATTTTGTGCTTCTAAAAAATGGCACTGATTTAGTTGCTTTTGCCACCGCAGCAGCAACTCAAAAAGAAAATAAATATTTGCCAATAGGCACAGAAGACGTCATTGCTCATACCGATATCATTGGAGGAGGGCAAGTTGCCACTATTGAATTTGATGCGCCTCCAGTAGGTACATATGAGTTCTTATGCAGCTTTCCGGCACATTACGCCATGATGCGTGGTCAATTTATTGTTGAGTAAAAATCGAGCTTTGAAGATTATTATAACTTCCAGCCCTCTCGGTAAGTTCGTTGCACGAATTGATTGGCGGGTTCAAAATTGGTTATTTTCATATTAGCACCATCCCAAAGTAATTTTTTACGCCCCGGATATTCAAAACTATTACCATTTTTTTCTCTTAAGTTATAACTTCTAATAGCCAGATTGCCCATTAAAATAGATTCTGTTAGTGGGCCAGCAAAGTCAAAAGAAGATGTTAATTGTTTGTGTTTTTCGCTGCCATAACCATCTTTACAAGCTTCAACCCATTTCGCTTGATGCCCGTTTTCAGGTAATGAGTTTGTGTTATTATCATCTTCAAAATCTGGTTTTATAATTTCTCCAGTATTTAGATATATTTTAGGATTCAAACCATAAGTTCCACAAGTCATGATGCCTTTATCTCCAATCATAATCACACCATTAGTACTATCTTCATCACCAATAGGATGATCTGCTGGAATCAATTCTGGATGAAACGGACGTAAACCGCCATCAGTCCAGTTGAGTTTTAC
Organism: Flavobacteriales bacterium; assembly: GCA_024643405.1. Taxonomy (GTDB): domain Bacteria; phylum Bacteroidota; class Bacteroidia; order Flavobacteriales; family Flavobacteriaceae; genus Yeosuana. The sequence continues at coordinate 14,571 of JAHENA010000045.1, forward strand.
TTCAGAAGGATTTTTTTCTGTAGCAGAAAATTTAAGTTGAGTTCTTGATGAAGGCGGACAAGATTCAGGATAATAATCTGGTGTCCAATCTTGAGTGAAGATTGATCCAACACTACTTTCAACCTCAGTAGGATAACCTAACCCTAAAACCCTGTAAGGCGGATCCATTAAATGACAGCCCATATCACCAAGGGCTCCAGTTCCAAAATTCCACCATCCGCGCCACTTAAATGGATGATATAAAGGGTTATAATCCACCCATTCCGCTGGCCCTATCCAGGCATCCCAATCTAACCCATCTAAAAGCGTTGGTTTGTCAGTTGGAGTCTTAATACCTTGAGGCCAAACGGGTCGGTTTGTCCAGACTTCTACTTGATTGACAGTTCCAATAATTCCAGAATTAAACCAGTTAATCATGGTTTGAACTCCTTGTCCAGAAGCACCTTGGTTACCCATTTGGGTGACTATTTGGTATTTATTTGCAGCTTCCGTAAGAACTCGTGCTTCGTAAATATTGTGAGTTAATGGCTTTTGTACATAAACATGTTTGTTTAATTGCATAGCCTCTAAAGTAATAACGGCATGGGTGTGATCAGGTGTAGAAACTGTAATGGCATCAATATCTTTTATCTCATCCAAAAGAATTCTGTAATCTTTAAACTTCTTAGCCTTTGGGAAAAAAGAGAAAGCTCTATTAGCCCTATTCCAGTCCACATCACAAATGGCAGCAATATTTGAAGCCCCTTTATTAAACACATTAATAGCATCACTATATCCTTTGCCTCCTGCCCCAACAATGGCGATATTTAATTTATCGCTTGGAGGAATAAATCCTCTACCCATGACGTGTCTTGGTATAATTGAAATTCCAATGGCTGTTAGTGCCGATTTTTTGATAAAAGATCGTCTGCTTGTTGGGTTATTAATTTTCATTTATAAAAGTGATTAAGATATTTTATGGCTCTAATTCTAATATTTCAATATTTTTAAATTCTATTGGATGGCTTTCACTTTGTAATGATATAAATCCGCTTTTAACAGGGTCTCCTTCTTTAAATGAGGTATTAAAATCACCTCCAAAAACAGGTTTGGAATATGAAATAACTTCTTTACCATTAATGATATGTCTTATGAGAGAATCATTATGTACCTCAACTTCAACATTAATCCATTCCTCACCATAAAAAGTTGGAGATGAAGAGGAAATACAATGTTCGGTTATTTTTTGGTTATGCATTGTTACATGCATTCCAGGCGTGCACAAACTACCAGTTGGCCGCTCAACATTTTTAGCAATCCCTCCCAAAAACTGCACTTCTAATGAAACAGGAAATGACTGATCTAGTTCCATGCTTTGAGGTGATTGAGAGTGTATCATAGCACCACTATTTTTAGTGGCCCAATCCTGTCCACCTGTAGCTTGTTTTCCAATGAATCTATATTGTAATTTTAAAATATAATTAGAGAAAGGTTTTTCATAAAAAATATGACCGAATGATTCCCCAAAATCTTCATAACCATCATATGAAACTTTTAACAGACCGTCTTCAACCCTAAATGTATTATGAATATTTTGTCCTAAAGGATATCCCTTAATTTTAACTACCCAACCAGTTAAATCTTTCCCATTAAATAATTGAATCCAATTTTTAGTTTCATTCTTTTGGCAAAAAACTAAAAGTGGAAAACAAAAAATAAAAACAAGTAATTTTTGGAAAAGTGGTGTCATTTAAATAAATTATATTGTCATAACGACCATGATTTTCCACCGGTCAATTCTTGTAAATCACCACAATAATAAGCTCCAGGAATGGGGTCATATTTTAAAACACGTTCCCCTATTTCTTCTGTATTTACATATGCGAAAATGGTGATACCTTTTAAAGCATTTAAAAATTCAGATTTGGTCATTTCTAAAGATTCTTTGTTAGATTCACGTTCCATGTCAATTTCATCTTTAATGAGCATATGTTTATCTAAAAGAGCTTTATAATCTTCTTGAGTAACTTTTTCAATTGAATTTTTTGAATCTGGTTTTAGCACGGAAATGATGTTTCCAAAAGCGTTTTTAACACTTGCTTGACTCTCATCATCCAGTACTTCATTAACATATTTATCGATAAATTGAGGGACATTCATGTCTGTTGCTGATGGTAATTCTGTTTTTGGTAAAATTATATCTACCAAATTAATTAAAACAACACCTTGTTCTATGGTTAAAAACTCAGGAACCCATGTTTTAACATCACTTGTACAACTTTGTAATAAGCTAACTATAGTAGGTGTTGCAACAAAGAAACCTGTTGCGAAACCTAAATTTTTTAATGCTTCTCTTCTTTTCATTTTAAAAGTATTAAGCGTTATTTTTTTTTAATTGTGCAGCAGCGTGATTAGCGGCTCTAGCCGTAAATGCCATATAGGTTAATGAAGGATTTTGGCAACCGGCAGAAGTCATAAAGGAGCCATCAGTTACATAAACATTTTGACAAGCATGTATTTGATTGAACTCATTTAAAACGGATGTTTTTGGGTCTCTACCCATTCTAGCAGTTCCCATTTCATGAATACCTAAGCCCATTGCCCGATTATTAATTTCATCATATCCTTCAACCTCTTTAAAGCCTGCCGCTTCTAGCATTTTAACTGCTTGCTCTTGCATGTCTTTACGCATAGCAAGTTCATTTTCACCAAAATCAGCATCAAAAGTTATAGTAGGTAATCCCCATTCATCAAGTTTTTCATAGTCTAGATACATTCTGTTACTATGATCTGGAAGTGTTTCACCAAAGCCTGTTAAGGAAATATTCCATTCACCTGGTTTTAAAATGGCTTCTTTTAATTGTGGTCCATATTTTAATTCTGCGACCAATTCGGACATACTTTCCCTTGTCGCGCCACCTTGATATCCATAACCCCTTATGAAATCTTTCGTGTCTGTTTTCCCTCCTAGATTTCTAAATCTTGGAATATAGACCCCATTTGCTCTTCTTCCCTTATTATATTTATCTTCAAAACCATCTATTTTTGCTCTTGCGCCAACTTTAAAATGATGGTCCATGATATTATGACCTATTTCTCCACTATCATTTCCTAAACCATTAGGAAAACGTTCTGATTTTGACTGTAACAAAATAGAAGCAGATGCCATAGCTGAAGCACATAAAAAAATTACTTTTGCATTGTAAATGGTGGTCTCTTTAGTTTCAGCATCTATGACTTTAACTCCGGTTGCTTTTTTTGTAACATCATCATAAATAACTTCATGAACTATGGAATTTGGTTTTAAAGTCATATTTCCAGTGGCTTCTGCCGTTGGAAGTGTAGAAGAATTGCTGCTAAAATAGGCTCCAAAAGGACATCCTCTTGCACATCTATTTCTATATTGACAAGTACTTCTTCCCATACCAGGTTTTGTTCCCTCAGTAATGTGAGCTGTTCTGCCAATTGTAAGAACTCTGCCATCATCAAAATTTTCAGATATTTTATCTTTCAGAAGTTCCTCAACACAATTCAGATTCATTGGTTTTAATAATTTCTGATCTGGAAGTTGCTCCAACCCTAAATTCTCACCACTCACACCTATAAACTCTTCAACAAGATCGTACCATGGTTCAATATCTTTATAGCGCACTGGCCAATCCACCGCAATACCATCTTTTTTATTAGCTTGAAAATCAATATCACTCAATCTGTAACTTTGTCTGCCCCACATTAATGATCGTCCTCCTACATGATAGCCTCGTATCCAGTCAAATCGCCTATCTTCATTATAAGGGTGTTTGGTGTCATCTACAAAAAAATGCTCTCTGTCTGGCAAAGCAGCGCCACCATCTCTCACTTGTTTAAATTTCCTTTCACTAATCTCTCTAGTTACTGAGCCGGCATTAGGCAAATCCCATGGATCAAGATGTGCGGTTGGATAATCTTCAATATGCTTTACCATTCTGCCGCGTTCAAGAACAAGTGTTTTTAAGCCGTTTTCACAAAGCTCTTTTGCTGCCCAACCTCCAGAAATACCAGTACCAACTACAATGGCATCATATTGTTCTTCTGAAACTTTAAATTTGATATTAGTCATTTAAATGTGAATTTTTTTATAAAGTTGATAATTAAATGCGCCTAAAATTATACATTTCATGGCAAAATAAGTATTTTGCATCTCAATTGTGTTTAATTTTTTTCAGTGAAGATAAATATACAAAAAATAACACCTTTTGAAGCTGACGGAATAGTTTATCAAGCGGACACCTGTTTGCCACTTATTGATGCTGTAAAAAGAAAAAAATTAAAATTCAAAGCACTTGCCAGATACACCTATCCGGGAGATCGGCTCACAGATGATACGTTAGGACTTAATAGTATTGGGTATTGGGATGCCAATGAGCCACAGGATTGGGGTTTAGATTGGCATAGAAATGAAGGTATTGAAATACATTTTTTGGAATCAGGCACCATGCCTTATGCTCAACAGAATAAGGAAATGGAGCTCTTACCTAACTATCTTACAATTACGCGGCCATGGGAGGCACATAAAGTAGGGAGTCCATCTATTGGGATGGGTAAGTTTTATTGGGTTATTTTAGATCTTGATGTGAGAAGACCGCATCAAAATTGGGTTTGGCCAGATTGGATTATGCTAGCGCCAAATGATCTTGAAAAGCTAACCATAATTTTGAGACAAAACGAAAAAATTATTTGGAAAGTTGATAAACGCATCAGAGACTGTTTTCAGCGTATAGGTAAGGCAGTTGATACGGATATTGAAGGAAGCAATTCTTCTAGAATAAGATTATTAATTAATTATTTGTTGATACTGCTTTTAGATTTATTAATTGAAGAAGAGGTTGAATTAAATGAGCAACTGACGGATAGCTCTAGAAGTGTGAAATTATTTTTAAGCGAGCTGGATAATAATTTATCAGAGGCTTGGACCATTGAAGACATGGCGAAATCTGCAGGGGTTGGATTGACTAGATTTACGCATCATTGTAAACAGTTAACTAATTTAACGCCTATGCGCTATTTAATGATGAAGCGCATTGAATTGTCTAAGGAAATTTTAATGAATAAAGAGTTTCTAACGGTGTCAGAAGTAGCTTTTGCATGTGGTTTTTCAACAAGTCAGTATTTTTCCACGGTTTTCAAAAAACAAGAAAAATGCACACCTATAGAATTCAGGTTAAAAAAATTACAGTCAATATTTTAAATAGTGTAATTGTTTAAATCCTTTCACTGAATAAATATACACAAGATTGCTAAATGGATTTTATAATTTTCAGTCTCTAAATTTTTTAAAAGCACTAATTGATGAAAAATAACAGTCTTTCAAGAAACACATCTTATATAGTTGTTTTTCTTTTTTTGTTTACACTAGTGGGTTGTGTAAAGAGCAATAAGAAACAAACGCCAGAAATTACAGAAACTGAAACACAAGATGAAGTAAAACCTTTTTTTAAACTATCACTTGCACAATGGTCTTTGCATAATTTTGTACGTGAGGAACATGGTGATCCATTTCAGTTCGCTTCAATGGCAAAGGACATGGGCTTTGAGGGTTTAGAATATGTAAGTCAACTCTATACTGATAAAATTGAATTATTAGGAATGAATCAAGTCATTGATTCATTAAAAACCATGAGTGAATTAAATGGTATGCATAATGTTTTAATTATGGTTGATGGTGAAGGTGATCTGGCTAATCCGAATGAAACAAAACGAAACGAAGCCGTCGAAAACCATAAAAAATGGGTAGATGCAGCTCAAAAGTTGGGATGTCATTCAATTCGTGTAAATACTTTTGGAACTAATGACCCAGAGGTTTGGAAAGTGACTGTGGTGGATGGGCTTAAAAGACTTTCCGAATATGCAGCTACTAAAGGCATTAACGTATTATGTGAAAATCATGGTTGGTTATCTTCTGATGCACCAAAATTAATGGAAGCCATTCATAATGTAAATATGTCAAATTGTGGTACGTTACCAGATTTTGGTAACTGGTGTGTTAAGAGGAAAGATGGGGCGCAGTGGGGAGAATGTTTAGAAGTTTATCCTGATAAATATCAAGGTATTGAAATGATGTTAAAGGCGGCCAAAGCGGTAAGCGCAAAATCATATGATTTTGATGAAAATGGAAATGAAACAACCTTAGATTATCCAAGAATTTTACAACTAGTAAAGGATTCTGGGTACACAAATTTTATAGGTGTTGAATATGAAGGTTTAAGACTTAATGAAAAGGAGGGGATAATGGCAACTAAAAATTTGTTATTAAATTCTGTTGTTTTATTGAAATAATTCAAATAATAATCAACTAAACTTTTTTATGAGATGAAAAAATCTATTCAATATCAACTGTCGTTCATGATGTTTCTCGAATTTTTTATTTGGGGCGGATGGTTTGTAACACTAGGTTCTTTCTTAGGGAATAATTTAAGTGCTACCGGGGCCGAAACGGGTATGGCCTATTCCACACAATCCTGGGGAGCTATTATTGCGCCTTTTATTATTGGTTTAATTGCAGATAAGTTTTTTAATGCAGAGAAGATTCTGGGAGTATTGCATATTGTTGGTGCTGTTTTGATGTATCAAATGTCTCAATCTACAGAATTTGCAACTTTTTACCCTTATGTTTTAGGTTATATGATTGCTTATATGCCAACATTGGCCTTAGTAAATTCAGTATCTTTTAATCAAATGAATGACCCTGCAAAAGAGTTTCCATTTGTGAGAGTTTTTGGGACTATTGGCTGGATTTTAGCCGGCTTAATTATAAGTTTTGTTTTTAAATGGGATTCAATTGAAAATATAGGTAACGGTATGTTATCAAATACCTTCACAATGGTCGCTATAGCCTCCGCTATTTTAGGTGTTTTCAGTTTTACACTTCCAAAAACGCCTCCTAAAGGGAAAGGTGAAAAAACAAGTGTATCAGATATTCTTGGATTAGATGCTTTAAAGTTATTAAAGGATAGAAACTTTTTAGTATTCTTTGTGTCTTCTGTTTTAATTTGTATTCCATTGGCTTTTTATTATCAAAATATCAGTCCGTTTTTAACTGAATATAAAGTTGAAAACTCCACAGCCTGGGCGTCAATCGGACAAATTTCAGAGGTAGGTTTTATGCTGTTATTACCTTTCTTTTTTAAGAAATATGGATTTAAAAAAACAATTCTGTTTGGAATGTTAGCTTGGGGAATTAGGTATGCATTATTTGCTTTTGGAAATGCTGGCGATGTATTCTTTATGCTTGTAATAGGGATAGCATTACATGGCATCTGTTATGATTTTTTCTTTGTTTCAGGTCAAATATATACTGATTCTAAAGCTGGCGATAAAGTAAAAAGTGCTGCTCAAGGATTAATTACATTAGCCACGTATGGTGTAGGTATGTTAGTGGGTTTTTGGGTTGCAGGCAATATAGTAGATAAAAATTTATTGGCAGATGGTACTCATAGCTGGCAAGATGTTTGGATGTTCCCGGCACTTTTTGCTGTTGGGGTTTTGATATTTTTTGCGGTACTATTTAAGAACGAAAAAGTAGAGTATAAAGCATAAATAATATTTGATGAGTTCAAAAATTAGATTAGGTATATTAGGTGGTGGTGGTGATTCGTTAATTGGAGTACTTCATAGGATCGCTTCGGCGATGTATGATAAGTATCAAATTGTGGGTGGTGTTTTTAATCCGCTTTGGGAGGAAAATATTGGGTTTGCAAAAAAAATTGGTTTGCCAACGGATAGGATTTATAAGGATTTTGACACTTTAATTGAAGAAGAAATTAAGCTTCCAGTGAATGAAAGAATGCAAGTGGTGTCTATTCTAACGCCAAATTTCCTTCATTTTCCAATGGCAAAAAAGCTTTTGGAAAATGGATTTAATGTCATTTGTGAAAAACCAATGACCACCACCTATGAAGAGGCTAAGATTTTAAATCAAACTTTAAAAATGGCCCAAACCGTATTTGCAGTAACCTATACGTATACGGGTTATCCAATGATTCGTCAAATGCGGGAGATGATAAAAAATGGTGACTTAGGAAAAATTCAGAAAGTAGATGCACAATATTATCAAGGTTGGATAAATCCTATAATTCATGATAAAGCAAAACGTTCCACAACATGGAGATTAAATCCTGAGAAATCTGGAATTAGTTGTTGTGTAGGAGATATTGGCACCCATGCTTTTGATATGCTTGAATATGTTTCCGGTGTAAAAATAGAGTCTGTGTTGGCAGATTTAAATTATTTGTACTCAGATAATAAAATGGATATTGACGGCACTGTTTTATTACGCTGTTCTAATAATGTAAAAGGGGTTATCTGCACAAGTCAAATTGCCACTGGCGAAGAGAATAGTTTCATAATTAAGGTTTATGGAGATAAAGCTGGTTTAAAGTGGGAGCAGGAAAATCCTAATTATTTATATTTAATGGAAGATGGAAAACCACTCCGTGTATTAAAACCAGGGCATGTTTATAACAGTGATTTATCTTTAGAAGGCACTAAATTACCGCCGGGGCATCCAGAAGGTATTTTTGATTCTATGGGAAATATTTATAAAGGTGTCGCTAAGGCCATTAATAAAGAACCCTATAACAACGGTGAATTTCCAACCATGATTGACGGCGTAAGAGGGATGAATTTTATTGAAAGGGCAGTCGAATCTCATCAAAAGGGAAATATTTGGGTAACGATTGAAAATGTAAACTAATGAAGACGATTAAAGGACCAGCTATATTTCTCGCACAATTTATGGATGAAAAGGCACCATATAATTCATTGGATGGATTATGTAAATGGGCGAGCGAATTAGGTTATAAGGGAATTCAAATGCCAACATTAGATCCTCGATTAATTAATCTTAAAATGGCTGCTGAAAGTCAAATGTATTGTGATGATCTTTTAGGAAAAATAAACGCCTGCGGTTTAGAATTAACAGAATTGTCGACACATATTCAGGGGCAGTTAGTAGCTGTACATCCGGCGCATGATTTGATGTTTGATGTGTTTGCACCTGACCAGTTAAAAGGAAAACCAAAACAAAGAACAGCCTGGGCTGTTCAAGAAATGCAATATGCTGCGGTGGCAAGTAGACGATTAAATTTAAAAGCACATGCTACTTTTTCGGGGTCTTTATTGTGGCCCATGATGCATCCTTGGCCACAACAGCCAAAGGGATTAGTGGAATTAGGTTTTAGTGAATTGGCAGATCGGTGGTTGCCTATCTTAAATACATTTGATGAAAATGGTGTGGATGTTTGCTATGAAGTACATCCTGTTGAAGATATTCATGATGGTGATACTTTTGAACGGTTTTTGGCAGCTACGGGCAATCATAAACGTGTCAATATTTTATACGACCCATCTCATTTTGTGCTTCAGCAATTAGATTATATCGCTTATATAGATCATTATCATGAATTTATTAAAGCCTTTCATGTTAAAGATTCTGAATTTAATCCCACAGGGAAAAAGGGAACCTTTGGAGGGTATAATGATTGGAAAGACAGAGCTGGTCGTTATCGGTCTCCAGGTGACGGACAGGTTAATTTTAAAAAAGTATTCTCTAAATTAACAGAGTATGGTTGTGACGTATGGGCTGTTTTAGAATGGGAATGTGTTGTAAAGAGCCCAGAGCAAGGTGCCAAAGAAGGCGTGTCTTTTATTTCAAACCATATAATTGAAGCAACAAATAAAGCATTTGATGATTTTGCTGGTGGTGAAACAAATCAAGAACAGTTAAAACAAATATTAGGACTATAAACTATTTAATTTTTAAAAATGAAGAAATTAATTTTGCTGCTAATGGTTGGATTAGCGATTACAGCGTGTAAGA
>JAHENA010000128.1 GCA_024643405.1 Flavobacteriales bacterium
CCTTTATTAATTAAAGGTTCGGCTTGTTTGTATTTAACCGTTTTATTTTCGCCACTCATTACATGTTTAATCGTAACGCGATCATTACGTCCAATTTTTGGATGATCTCTTACAATAGTTTCAACTACTTCCTGCTGACGTTGTGTATTTCCGGCAGCTCTGCTCTGTGCAGAACGTTCATCCATATTGGGAATCTCGTCTTTTTGAGTTTGTAATTTTTCCTGTTTTCTAACTCTGGCCTCCTGAATGGTATTTTGAGTTTCAGTAGGTAATTCACCCTTAAACAAGAAAGAAATAACATCTTTATTCACTTGATCAATCATGGCTTTGAATAATTCAAAAGCTTCAAATTTGTAAATTAATAATGGGTCTTTTTGTTCGTGCACCGCTAATTGAACTGATTGCTTTAACTCATCCATTTTACGTAAATGCGTTTTCCAGGCATCATCAATAATAGCCAGTGCAATGTTTTTTTCAAAATCTGTAATTAACTGTTTTCCTTTAGTTTCATAGGCTTTTTCCAGATCAGTAACTACTTGCAAGGTCTTAATTCCATCTGTAAATGGTACCACTATTCTTTTAAATTTATCACGCTGTGTTTCATACACATTTTTAATAACAGGAAATGCAATATCTGCATTACGGGTCATTTTTTCTTTGTAATGATCAAAAGCAGCCTTATAAACTTTAGAAGTGATTTCTTGTGCTGTTAATTTCCCAAAATCAGCTTCTGAAATTGGAGAAGGCATTGAAAAATATCTAATTAATTCAAACTCGAAGTTTTTAAAATCATTAGCTCCCTTATTTCCATCAGCAATAATTTCAGTAGTATCAAAAATCATATTGGCAATGTCTACTCTAAGACGCTCTCCATGTAAAGCATGACGACGACGTTTGTATACAACTTCACGTTGTGCGTTCATAACATCATCATATTCCAATAATCGTTTACGAACACCAAAGTTGTTTTCCTCTACTTTTTTCTGAGCACGTTCAATAGATTTTGAAATCATAGAATGCTGAATAACTTCACCTTCTTTTAAACCCATTCTATCCATCATCTTAGCAATACGCTCACTACCAAACAAACGCATTAAATTGTCTTCTAGCGACACATAAAACTGAGAACTACCTGGATCTCCCTGACGACCTGCACGACCACGTAACTGTCTGTCAACACGACGAGAATCATGGCGTTCTGTACCAACAATGGCCAAACCACCAGCTTTTTTAACTTCTTCTATTAATTTAATATCCGTTCCACGACCAGCCATGTTGGTTGCTATGGTAACCTGACCAGGTTGACCTGCTTCAGCAACAATATCGGCTTCTTTTTTATGCATTTTAGCATTTAATACGTTATGAGGTATTTTTCTAATGGTGAGCATTTTTGCCAATAACTCACTAATTTCAACGGAAGTGGTTCCGATTAATACTGGACGTCCTGCTTCTGATAATCGTGTTACTTCTTCAATTACCGCATTGTATTTTTCACGTTTCGTTTTATAAACTAAATCTTCACGGTCATCACGAACAATAGGTCTGTTGGTTGGAATTTCAACAACATCTAATTTATATATTTCCCAAAATTCTCCAGCTTCAGTAACCGCAGTACCGGTCATACCAGATAGTTTTTTGTACATTCTAAAGTAGTTCTGAAGTGTCACAGTAGCGAATGTTTGCGTGGCATCTTCAATTTTCACGTTTTCCTTGGCTTCAATGGCTTGGTGCAACCCATCACTATACCTACGACCATCCATAATACGTCCGGTCTGCTCATCAACAATCATTACTTTATTATCTATAACTACATACTGAATATCTTTTTCAAAGAGGGCATAGGCCTTTAATAACTGATTGAGTGTATGAATACGTTCTGATTTTACTCCGAAATCTTTGAATAATACTTCTTTTAATTTCGCTTCTTCTTCAAGTGGTAATCCTTGATTTTCAATTTTTGCAATTTCCAATCCAATTTCCGGCATTACAAAAAAGTTTGGATTATCCTTACCTGAAAGATATTCAACCCCTTTATCGGTTAATTCAATTTGATTATTTTTTTCGTCAATTACATAATATAATTCCTCATCAACCTTCGGCATTTCACGGTTGTTATCCTGCATATAAAAGTTTTCAGTTTTTTGAAGCAATTGTTTAACCCCTTCTTCACTTAAAAATTTTATTAAGGCTTTGTTTTTTGGAATACCTCTGTAAACGCGTAATAATTTTAAACCGCCTTCTTTGGTATCGCCATCATTTATTAATTTTTTTGCTTCCGCTAAAACGCTTGTTAAATATTTACGTTGTACAGCAACAATATCATCTACTTTTGGTTTTAGCTCATTAAACTCATGACGCTCCCCTTGAGGAATTGGACCTGATATAATTAATGGCGTACGGGCATCATCTACTAAAACAGAATCTACCTCATCTACAATCGCATAATGATGTGGACGTTGCACCAAATCATTTGGCGAATGAGCCATGTTATCACGCAAATAATCAAAACCAAATTCATTATTGGTTCCATAAGTAATGTCGGCGTTATATGCTTTTTTCCGTGCCTCGGAGTTTGGCTGGTGATGATCAATACAATCAATACTTAAACCATGAAATTCAAAAATAGGCGCCATCCAGGCACTATCACGTTTTGCCAGATAGTCATTCACAGTTACCAAATGCACGCCTTTTCCGGTAAGTGCATTTAAATAAACAGGCAGTGTGGCAACCAATGTTTTTCCTTCACCAGTTTGCATTTCGGCAATTTTACCTTCATGAAGTGCAATACCACCAATAAGCTGCACATCATAAGGAATCATATCCCAGGTGATGGCTTTACCAGCAGCATCCCATGAATTTGACCATATAGCATGATCATTGTCTAGGGTCACATACCCTTTACTTCCAGATATTTCTCTATCGAAAGTATTAGCAATAACTTTTATTTCTGTGTTGTTAACAAAACGCTTAGCAGTTTCTTTAACTACTGCAAAAGCTTCTGGTAAAATAGTATTTAAAACATCTTGAGTGACTACGTATCCTTCATCATTAAGTTTATCAATAGCGAGATATATATCTTCTCGTGCATCAATGTCATCTGTAGCTTCTGCTTCGGTTAAAAGAGTTTCAATTTTTTCATTGATAGCTTTATTAGCTTCAGCGATGGCTGCTTTAAATTCTAAAGTTTTGGCGCGCAATTCATCATGTGATAATGATTCTAAAGCCGCTTCAAAGGTTTTAATTTTATTGACAAGAGGTGTGATGGCTTTTACATCTTGTTTCGATTTATCGCCAACAAATACTTTAAGTACTGAATTTAAAAAACTCATGGATAATACATTTTATTTTTAATTTAGGAATTACCTAAATATAATTTTAATTTTTTGTTGCTTTCAAAAAGCATTCAAAGATACATTTTGTTATGCTGTTTTGTAAAAATAGCGCATAAAAAAAGTCTCTTATCGAGACTTTTTAACTTTTCTTTATGCTTTATTAATATTCATCTTCATTCCAAAGATAATCATCATCAGTTGGGTAATCAGACCAGATTTCTTCAATTGAATCATAAGAGTCTCCTTCATCTTCTATAGATTGTAAATTTTCAACAACTTCTAGAGGTGCTCCAGTTCTAATAGCGTAATCTATTAACTCGTCTTTAGTTGCTGGCCAAGGCGCATCACTTAAATATGATGCTAATTCTAATGTCCAATACATGTTATAATGTGTTTAAATTTTTGCAAAAATAATTTTTTAGTTTAAACAGACAAGGAAAAATTGAATTATTTAATTAATATTTTTAAGAACGTGTTTTTTTATAGCAATTACTTGACATTAAAATGATGATAAACTGAGTGCAATCTATTTTTTTTAAAGACTTAATGCTTCTCAGGAATCCATTTAATTTCATTCGCTCGTAAATCATTTGACAACTTCCGTGCCAATACAAAAAGGTAGTCAGAAAGGCGGTTTAAATACATTAATGTGTGCGCATCAACCGGAGAAATGTCATTAAGTGCAGTAGCTAAACGTTCTGCTCTTCTGCAAACACAGCGTGCAATGTGACAGAATGACACGGTTTGATGACCTCCAGGTAACACGAAGTGAGTCATAGGTGGTAATGATTCATTCATCGCGTCCATTTCTTGTTCTAAGCGCTCAATATCTTGAATGGAAATTTTTGGAATATTCAGACGTTCTTTTCCATTTTTTAAAATATTCTTTTCCGGATCGGTTGCTAAAATTGCTCCAACCGTAAATAATCTGTCTTGAATATGAATAAGTAACTCTTTATAATGAGGATTGATATCTTGATCACGAATGAGACCCAAATGTGAATTTAACTCATCAACTGTTCCATAACTTTCAATACGAATATGGTGTTTAGGGACTCTTGTACCTCCAAATAATGCAGTCGTGCCTTTGTCCCCTGTTTTTGTGTAGATTTTCATTCGATAAAAGTAAAAGTAAATTGGTAAAACCTAAAAAAATTATGATAATTTTAATTACTAAGATTACTTGTTCATCGTATCACTACTAATCATACCGTCAATTAATCTAATAATTCTTTTGGCACGCGCAGCAACATCTTCCTCATGCGTTACCACAATAACCGTATTACCAGCTTTATGGATATCTTCAAATAAATTCAATATCTCTAATGAGGTTTTTGAATCTAAATTTCCAGTAGGTTCATCGGCCAAAATGATGGAAGGTTTATTGATTAAAGCACGGCCAACTGCAACACGCTGTCTTTGCCCACCAGAAAGTTGATTCGGTTTATGATCCATTCGGTCTGATAATCCAACATCTTTAAGTACATCTGTAGCGCGCTTTGTCCGCTCACTTTTAGAGACTCCTGCATAAACCATGGGTAAAGCTACATTATCAAGAGCCGTTGTTCTTGGTAATAAATTAAAGGTTTGGAAGACAAAGCCTATCTCTTTGTTTCTAATATCAGCCAATTCATCATCAGACATTTTACTAACATCCTTTCCGTTTAAAACATACGTACCAGCCGTAGCCGTATCCAGACATCCAATAATATTCATAAGGGTGGATTTACCTGATCCTGATGGACCCATAATGGCGACATATTCGCCTCGTTCAATATCTAAATCTATTCCTTTTAATACGTTTACAATTTCCTGACCTAATTTAAAGTCACGAATGATATTTCTAATTTTAATAACGTTACTCATATGAAGAATTCTATGTTATTTGACGCACATAACATCTGCTTGTTACACTCTAATGGTAAAATGTTCTTTTTTTTGTTCACTTCTAAAAAAAACAAAGCCCCAGAAAAAAGTATCAACTGTTACCGTAACTTTTGGATGCTTTTTTATTAACTTCCACGCTTCGGTCATGTTTTTCGACCAGTAAATATCGTCAAAAATAAAGACAGAATCATTATGAATGGCAGGTAAAAGTGCTTCAAAATATTCTAAAGTAGCCTCTTTTTGATGATTGCCATCGAAAAAGACCACATCAAAGGAATTAGAATTTAGTGCTTTTAAAGCCTTTTTAAAATCATTATTTATAATGGTTATGCCAATTAAATGATATTTTAAAAAATTTGATTTTGTAAATTTCGTAAGATTTGGGCAGCCTTCAATTGAAGTAATTTTGGCCTTAGGATTTCCTAAACGCATCGCCTGTGTTGCCATACCTAAAGAAGTGCCTAGCTCTAAAATAGTTTCACTCTTAAAATATTGAACGAATCTATAAATTAGTTTAGCTCTAAAAAATGAAGATCCTGAATATTTAGCTATTTCTGAAATAGTTCTCACATTCGAATTGTTCTTATGAGAACCACTTCCTAAATCCGTTATTTTAATTTTTGTTTTATTTTTTAGAAGTGCTTTTCTGTACTCTGAAATACTTTGATAACCCTGATATGGGGTTTTATCATAAAAACATTTAGTAGCTAAATCATATATAAAAGGCGAGTGCACTCCATGTTGATTGGTCGATTTATATAAGAATTGAACGTATTTGATAATTTGAT
Organism: Flavobacteriales bacterium; assembly: GCA_024643405.1. GTDB lineage: Bacteria > Bacteroidota > Bacteroidia > Flavobacteriales > Flavobacteriaceae > Yeosuana. Next base: position 6,008 of record JAHENA010000128.1, read on the forward strand.
AAAACATTAATCTTCAAGCTTGGATGATAGTTCAAACCAGCGTTCTTCTTTAGCATTCATATCATCAATTATTTTTTGTAAGGTTTCAGACAATTTTAAAATCTCGTCCTGAGAGAGTTGGGGATTATGGAATTTGTCCTCAATTTCCGTTTTGTCAAAAGCTAATGACTTCAGCTTGCTTTCAATATTTTTGAGCTCTTTTTCTTCATTATAAG
>JAHENA010000046.1 GCA_024643405.1 Flavobacteriales bacterium
GCAAAAAATAAATCAAAATTATTTGTATCATTAACACATTAATCGTAATATTGCAATATAATAATATAAAATATGGGGTTAACTAAAACAGAAATATTCACAGACAAGCAAAATACCATTGCTTTAATTGCCAAAGCCATTGGCCATCCTGCACGTGTGGCTATTTTACAGCATCTCATCAAAATAAATAGTTGTATTTGTGGTGATCTAGTTGAAGAAATTGGTTTAGCACAACCTACTATATCCCAACATTTAAAAGAACTAAAAAACATGGGCATTATAAAAGGTAACATTGAAGGCACTAGTGTTTGCTACTGCATAAATGAAGAAAAATGGACTGAAATTGAAAAACTATTCGCTTCCTTTTTAAGCCAAAAACCAAACAGCACCATCAATTGTTGTTAAATAAAATTATTGTTTCAAAGCTTAACAAAACACCTTATGAAAACTGAACAAGAATTAAAAAACATTGTAAAATCTAAGTATGCTAAAATTGCAGAACAAGGCAAAATAGAAAACGCCTCATCCTGTTGTGGCGCCACAACAACATCTAACAAGGTATATAATATCATGATGGATGACTACTCAGAAACTGAAGGCTATTTAAGTGATGCTGATTTAGGACTGGGATGCGGACTTCCAACACATTTTGCACATATTAATAAAGGTGACACGGTAATTGATTTAGGCTCTGGAGCAGGTAATGATTGTTTTGTGGCTCGACATGAAACAGGTGTTGAAGGTAAAGTAATAGGGATTGATTTCACACCTATTATGATAGAAAAAGCGAGACTGAATGCTGAAAAACTAGGTTATAACAATGTGGAATTTAGAGAAGGAGATATTGATAACATGCCTGTAAGTAATGATGTAGCCGATGTTATAGTCAGTAATTGTGTTTTAAATCTGGTACCAGATAAGCAAAAAGTCATTAAAGAAATTTACAGAGTTTTAAAACCTGGAGGCCACTTTAGTATATCCGATATTGTGTTAGTTGGTAATTTACCTGAGGCGTTAAAAGAAGATGCCGAAATGTATGCCGGTTGCGTAGCAGGTGCGATTCAAAAAACAGAGTACCTTCAATATATAAACAACGTAGGTTTTTCAAACCTAAAAATACAGAAAGAAAAACCTATTATTATACCAGATGACATTCTTAGTAAATATCTTAGTCAGGATATGATTAAAGCGTTTAACTCAAATAGTACTGGAATTTTTAGTATTACTGTTTATGCAGAAAAACCAGGAACAAAAAACACAAAACCAAAATTTAAACTAACTGAAATACAAAATAATAGTGATTCTTGTTGTTCTCCTAAAAGTGGATGCTGTTAAGTTAAAAAAACCAATATGATTTATACTGATATTAAAAAAGTAATTGTTACGCTCAATATAGAAAACCTTTCAACTGAACGAGAATCTTTACTTCAGCCTTTAATAGAATTTATTCAGAAGAAAAAAAACAATAAACAAGATATCAGGCTTAATTTTATTTGTACTCATAACTCCAGAAGAAGTCATTTATCGCAAATATGGGCACAAGTGATGGCGAGTCATTACAGTATCAAAAATGTGTTTTGTTATTCAGGTGGAACAGAAGCTACCGCCATGTTTCCTATGGTTGCAGAAACATTAATCGATACCGGTTTTAAAATCAACACCCTTTCTGAAGGTAAAAACCCTGTTTATGCCATTAAATATTCTGATAATGAACATCCAGTTATTTGTTTTTCAAAAACCTACGATGATGCTTTTAATCCGTCAGCCGAATTTGCAGCAATCATGACTTGCTCAAATGCCGATGTTGGTTGTCCATTTATTTCAGGTGCCGAAAAGCGTATCCCTATTACCTTTGAAGACCCAAAAACCTTTGATAATACCCCTCTTCAAAAGGAAAAATACCATGAAAGAAGTATTCAAATTGCTACTGAATTTTGTTATGTTTTTTCTCAAATTAAATAGTTTTTTTAAATGAAAAAAAAATTAAGTTTTCTGGACAGTTATTTAACGCTCTGGATTTTCATTGCCATGACCATTGGAGTTGGTGTTGGATATTTTATACCGTGGTTTCCAAAAGTAATAGATTCCTTAAGCAGTGGAACCACCAATATCCCCATTGCTATAGGTCTTATTTTGATGATGTATCCGCCATTAGCAAAAGTGAATTACACCTTATTACCAAAAGTATTTCAGAATGTAAAAATTTTGTCGATATCACTTGTTTTAAACTGGATTATTGGTCCTGTTTTAATGTTCCTATTAGCCATTACTTTTTTACAAGACCATCCTGAATATATGGTAGGACTGATATTAATAGGTTTGGCGAGATGCATTGCCATGGTGTTGGTTTGGAATGATCTTGCGGAAGGCAGTAGTGAGTATGGAGCCGGATTGGTAGCACTCAATAGTATATTTCAAGTGTTTGCTTATAGTTTTTATGCTTGGATATTTATTACCGTATTGCCTCCTTATTTTGGTTTTGAAGGCGCAATGGTTGATATATCCATTGCAACCATAGCTGAAAGTGTCGCCATTTACTTAGGGATTCCGTTTTTATTAGGACTTTTAAGCAGATTGATTTTGGTAAAACTAAAAGGTGACGATTGGTATGCAAAAAAGTTCATCACAACTATTTCGCCAATAACCTTAATAGCCTTACTATTTACCATAGTCGTCATGTTTTCATTAAAAGGCGAATTAATTATTGAAATACCAATGGACGTTTTAATTATTGCTATTCCTCTATTGATTTATTTTACCATCATGTTTTTAGTTGGTTTTTTTGTAAGTAAAGCAATGGGAGCCGATTATGATAAAAATGCTGCGATTTCATTCACGGCTGCTGGCAATAATTTTGAACTAGCCATTGCCGTTGCTATTGCTGTTTTTGGGTTGAATTCCGGTCAGGCGTTTGCAGGCGTTATTGGCCCTTTAGTTGAAGTACCTGCTTTAATCCTACTAGTTAGAGTCGCCTTCAGGTTGCGGAAGAAATATTATTTTAAATCTGAATTGTCTTAATTTCAGCCTCGAACAGCTTTGTAAAATGTTTAAGTAATTTTTCTTTGACCTCAGTCACTGAAACTTCTTTTACTCCTAACTCCACATTAAGCGACGTGACTGCCTTTCCCCTGATTCCACAAGGAATAATGTTATCAAAATAACCCAAGTTGGCATTTACATTAAGTGCAAAACCATGCATCGTTACCCAGCGACTGGCACGAACACCCATAGCACATATTTTTCTTGCAAATGGTGTTCCTACATCCAGCCAGACACCTGTTTCTCCTGGACTTCTTTCAGCTTTTAAACCATATTCTTCAAGTGTTAGAATAATCATTTCTTCTAATAAGCGAAGATACTTGTGAATATCTGTAAAAAAATTTTCCAAATCCAAAATAGGATAGCCCACAATTTGACCAGGACCATGATACGTTATATCACCTCCCCTGTTGATTTTATAAAAAGTAGCTCCTTTATCTTTTAACTGGCTTTCATCCAATAACAAGTTTGATAAATCACCACTTTTTCCTAAGGTATAGACATGAGGATGCTCCACAAACAAAAAATAATTGTTTGTTGGCAAATGTAAATCTTCTCTTCTGTTTTTAATTTTAGTATCTACAATACCTTTAAACAATTGCTCTTGGTAGTCCCAAGATTGCTTATAGTCCTTATTACCTAAATCCTGTAGTTCAACACACTTATTCATAGTGTGCAAAATTACAATAATTTTTATGTTTTATCTCTTAGGATTATTCAATATAACTAAGGCGGCAATAACTCCTGGAACCCACCCGCAAAGCCATAATAAAAACACAATAAATATAGAACCACATCCTTTATCTATAACAGCTAAAGGCGGACAGATAATTGAAAGTAAAACTCTCCAGAAACTCATTTTGATTGATTTTAATTGATGATTATCTGTATGACGCTTTTCAAAAAGAGTTGTTACAATTTTACAAAAAGATTATGCATTTATTTGCATAACCCTACCAAGGTATCCTCAATATCACCAGGTGTGCTCATAATTTTCATAAAAGTCCCCATAGTAAGCTCTGGCCAATGCAAGGCAATTCTATATTTACCGTGCAGCATGGTTGCTTCTTTTCCCTGTAAAATGATTTCATAAGGTAAGGCAGCAACATGGTCTTCACCTATTTTTGGCAAAAAATAGGACTCTCCATCTTCACTACTTTGAAGTCCAACCCCAAATACAGCCACTTCTTCTTTTTCATAAATAAGGGTAAAAACTTCTTTTGTATTTCCTTTTTGGGCTTTTAAATTTTTAGTTATGACTGATAAACCTTCTTTAAAAGAAGAATACTCATTTAATTCAACCGGATCAGTAAAATATGGCATCATTATTTTATAATGATAATTTCCTAATTTATCTGCGTCAACAGAACCTCCAAATGGTGTAAATTCATTCCCTAAAGGAGACAAAGTATTTTTTAAATCTGAACTAAATTTTACAAAAGTATTTTTAAAAGTATTATAATTTGTTGGTAGATAAGCTCTTAATAAATAGTCAGGATTTATATATGAAATAACCACTTTATTACCTTTCATAACTAATCCAACTTTCATGATGGCTGCCAAAGCACCTCGATCTTTCACTTTAATTACCGTATTTTTTAAATCATTTCTAGTAAAAGCAATAACTTTCAATTCATTTCTATTAGAAGGATTATATGCACCTAACACAGTAAAAGAATTATCTTTTAAGGTTTGAATCACCTTATCTGATAACTCCTGCATAGATAGCGTAGATTCACCTACTTTTATATAAGGAGATAAGTCTTGTCCAAGTGAACTAAAATGAACTAATAATAATGTGATGGCACTAAGAATAAGATGTTTCATCTTTTTAAATATTTATGGTTTTTTAATATGTTTTTGTCTATTAACTCTAAGAAATCTGCTCTAAAACAGTTATACAAAATAAAAGATTAATACAAGTAAAATCTATGACTTATGTCATGATATCTGAGAGATTTTATAACCAAAAAAACTCAGGACACATCCCTTCATTTTTTCAATAATTTGTAGTAGTTTCGTACCATGAGGTTCCACAAAATTCTGTTTATTTTATTATTGGTGTCTTTTTCCGTGAAAGCTCAATATAGGTTTAGCGGCCATGTTGATAACTCAAAATGGCACGATAATGTTTACCTATCGATTATTGAAGATTACCGAAAAATTAAGGGCATTTATTCAGAACAAATTATTTCAAAAGTAAAAACTGATAGCACTGGTTTTTTTTATTTTTCAGGTAACCAATTAGAGAATGAAAATAGAATATATAGAATTCATGTAGATAACTGTTTTGATGAAGAACAAAATGAAAATCATTTTAATGGTGATTGTGAAGACAGTAAAGAAGTGATTTTTATTGCTAAAAATAATGATACTATTGAATTTCCATTTTCTTTTGAAAAAGAAATGTTTTGTGATATTAAATCAAATAACATCAAAACGACAGTATTTACGAAAGTTGATTCTTTAAAGGAAGAAATGAAATTTGCTTTTAAAGATTTTAGAAGTGACGCCAATAGAAAACTCAATAACAAAAAATGGTTTAAAACTTTACAAGACTATGGTTTAAAACTAAATGAGCCTATTGCTGAATTGTATATCTATGCATTTTTGTCTGAGAGAAGTAACGACTTTCATAAGTTTTATATGGAAGACATTCAAACAAACTCATATTATGATGATTTATTACACAGATTAACGCAACGTTATCCCAATTCAACTTATACCGAACAATTTAGATTAGAATTAACCTCAGACAAGTATATAGTTTCTGAAAACTCTGGTGACTACAAATTTAACTGGAACTATATTCTTTGGCCCTTTCTCCTTATTTCGTTGCTTCTAAATATTTATTTTTGGATTTTCTCTAAAAAATCAAAAAGAACTTCAAAAACATTGGAAAATCTTACTAAACAAGAACACAATATTCTTGCTTTAATTTTAGAAAACAAATCAAATAAAGAAATTGCAGACATCCTATTTGTTAGTGTAAGCACTATAAAAACGCATATAAACAGCATCTTCAAAAAATTAAATGTGCAGTCAAGAGAAGAAATTAAAGGTTTGAAGAACAGATAGTTAAGAAATAAATCGCGGTACTAGTACTCATTTCAACCCTAATTAATGCGCACTTTTATTAAAAATAATGGAAGTTTGTTATGAATTAAATTTAAAACCTATATTATGAAACAAAAAATCAATCACCTTAAAAACTCAAAAATCAAATGGTTGTTTATAGCTTTTTTAGCTATTTATGGAACAAATTATGCTCAAGATACGTCTGTTAGTAAAAATGCGGGCGTACTATCATTTGATACTTCAGAAATTGATTATGGCACCATCAATCAAAATGCCGATGGCGAACGTACTTTTAAATTCACCAATACGGGCGATGCACCAATTGTTATTACCCAAGTACAAACTTCATGTGGATGCACTGTACCATCCTATTCAAAAACACCCATTTTATCAGGTGAATCCAGTGAAATAAAAGTGAAGTATGCCACTAACAGAATTGGCGCCTTTAAAAAAACGATTACCGTTATTTCAAATGCTAGTGAACCCACTAAAATATTATATATTAAAGGTACGGTCTTAAGTCCTGCCAACTAAACAGAGCTGTAAAAAAGATATTTTTACAATTTTAAAATCTAGTAAAAAGTTGCGTGCTAATTTTTTGAAAAAGTGTAATTTTGCACTCGCCTATTAAAATGGTAGGTTAAAAAAATAATTAGCATGCAACTTTCTGAACAAGAATTAGTAAGACGAGAAAAACTTTCAAAATTACGCCTCTTAGGCATAAACCCCTACCCGGCGGATTTATTCCCTGTAAATCACTCTTCCACGGACATTAAAAACAATTTTGAAGAAGGCAATAAAGTAATTATTGCCGGAAGACTAATGGCTATTAAGTTGCAAGGAAAAGCTTCATTTGCTCAGATTCAAGATTCTGAAGGCAAAATTCAGGTGTATTTTAATAGAGATGAAATTTGTCCAGGTGAAGACAAAACAAAATACAATGAAGTTTTTAAAAAACTTTTAGACTTTGGAGATTTCATTGGAATTGAAGGCGTGCTTTTTACCACACAGGTTGGTGAAAAAACTGTTATGGTTAAAGATTTCACCGTACTAAGTAAAGCGTTAAAACCTTTACCAATGCCGAAGGAAAAAGACGGTATTGTGTATGATGCCTTTACCGATCCCGAACAACGCTTCAGACAACGTTATGCAGATTTAGTGGTGAATCCTCAAGTAAAGGATGTCTTTGTGAAACGGACTAAACTTTTTAACGCCATGCGTTCTTTTTTTAATAATGCTGGTTATTTTGAAGTGGAGACCCCGGTTTTACAACCTATTCCAGGTGGTGCTGCTGCAAGGCCCTTTGTTACACATCACAATGCCTTAGATATTCCCCTTTACATGAGAATCGCCAATGAGTTATATTTAAAAAGACTCATTGTAGGTGGCTTTGATGGTGTTTATGAATTTTCTAAGAATTTCAGAAATGAAGGGATGGACCGAACCCATAATCCAGAATTTACAGCAATGGAAATTTACGTTGCCTATAAAGATTACAATTGGATGATGGATTTCTGCGAGCAATTATTAGAACATTGTGCTAAGGCTGTTAATAACACTACAAAAGCAACTTTTGGCAAACACGACATAGACTTTAAAGCACCTTATGCAAGAGTAACCATGGCAGATTCTATAAAGCATTTTACCGGATTTGATATTACCGGAAAAACTGAAGAAGAGATTCGCGTTGCCGCAAAAAATATGGGTATTGAAGTTGATGACACCATGGGCAAAGGCAAACTTATTGATGAAATTTTTGGAGAAAAATGTGAAGGCAATTATATTCAACCAACCTTTATAACAGATTACCCAAAGGAAATGAGTCCTTTATGCAAAGAACACAGAACTAATCCGGAATTGACTGAACGTTTTGAGTTGATGGTTTGTGGAAAGGAAATCGCCAACGCTTATTCTGAATTAAATGACCCCATTGACCAAAGAGAACGCTTTGAACATCAATTAAAACTAGCAGCAAAAGGGGATGATGAAGCTACTGAATTTATTGATGAAGATTTTTTACGTGCCTTAGAATATGGCATGCCCCCTACATCTGGTATGGGCATTGGTATGGATAGACTTGTTATGTTTTTAACAAACAATCAGTCTATTCAAGAGGTTTTATTTTTCCCTCAAATGAGGCCAGAGAAAAAGGCGATTGAATTAAGTGACAATGAGAAGGCTATATTAGAGATATTAAAAATTCAAAAAACGATGACATTAAATGATCTTAAATTAAAATCTGAATTAAGTAATAAAGCATGGGATAAAGGCATCAAGGGTTTAACGAAGCATAAATTAGCTAAAGTTGAAAAAGTTGGTGATGATTTAATTGTAGAAATGCAATAACACTGAAATAATAAATAATATAAAAAAGGGAATCAATTATTGATTCCCTTTTTTATATCCAAACTTTAATTGATTATCCATAAAACCAATTAGTTTATTCAATTTGAATTAAATCCTAGTCTAATATTTTATTAATTTCCTTTTTGTAAATATCAAATTCGTTTAAATTATTATGCGTTCCGCGTGGTATTAATATAAACTCCGAATTTATTTTTGCTGATATATTGAATAATTTTTTTCCTGATTCAAAAGGAACCACAGCATCATCTGTACCATGAAATATATAAATTGGGTTGTTTACTTTTTGAATATACTCAAAATTAGGAAATTGAAATTTCAACAGATATTTTACCGGAAACATGAGAAGTCTCTTTTGTGTAACATCCTCTAAGCTAAAAAAGGGCGCCTCTAAAATGGTTTGCTTAGGTTTATTTTTAGCTGACACATAAGTTGCAAAAGCACTTCCTAAAGACCTGCCATAAACCGTGATAGAATTTTCATCATAATTCATTTTTAAATAATTATAACACATTTGAGCATCGTTAAATAATTTGGTTTCGGTCAAATCTCCAGAACTTTTTCCATAAGTCCTGTAATCCATCACTAGTACATCATAATTTTTAGTTGCAAAATATTCTGTAATTTTTCCCCAACGCCTTAAATCACCCACATTGCCATGAAAATACAATATCACACCTTTAGGTTTGTCATTCTTAAATAAAACAGCATTAATTTTTCCACCATCCTCCGCTTTTAAGAAAATTTCCTGAAAAGGATGTGAAAACTTAAAAATAAATTCCTGAGAAAGTACTGTTGGTCTGAAAATAATATTTTCCTGAAAAAAATATAAAGACCCACAAATTATAGTGTACAAACCTATTAAACCAATTACCACTTTTTTAAGCTTAATTTTTCCTTTTTGTGCCATGTACCACATGAATACTGGTTGTTGATAAATCTATTTGTTCTGATTTTGAATTAATAATCTCATGTATCATTTTATGATAGGACTCAAAATTGTTCAAATTTTTATGACCGCCTCCTATTACGGTATGTAACCTAGTTAATTTAGGATTTACCTTAGAAAGTCTGACACTCGTTTTATATGGGATTAAAGTATCATTCGTCCCGTGAATAATATGAATTGGGCATCGTACATATTTTAACCATTTGTAAGTTGGTAATGGATATTTTATTAGAACGGATAGCGGCATAAATGGCGCATATCTGGCCGTTACTTTTGTTAGGCTGTAATAAGGCGCATCAAGAATAAGCATTTTAGGATTATTAATTGATGCCAACTTTGCAGCAAAACCAGACCCCAATGAACGACCATATACAATAATTCTATCCTCCGTTGTCTCTTCTTTAATTTTATTATATACTTCCTGTAAATCTCTTTTTATAGCTTTTTGTGAACGTCTTCCTGTGCTTTTACCAAAACCTCGATAATCTACCATTAACACATTATAATTGTGTCTGGTAAAATCTACCGCAAATTTGCCCCACCCTTTTATACTTTTTGAATTGCCTTTAAGATAAAATACAATTCCCTTAGAGTCTCCTTTTGGCTTAAAAAGAAGTGCGTTAATGACTGCACCGTCTCGTGTTTCTAGATTATATTCTTTGATATCTTGATTTTCATAATAAAACTGAAAATCTTCTGGCAACTTTTCTGGTTTAAATAATAAGTAGTCTTGTAAATAATATATTGCTATGCTTATAATCACATAAGCAATGATCAAGAGAATAAGAAAGTGAATCCAATAAGACATGTTTACAAGATCATTAAAAGACTAATATACAATAAAAAGCATCATACATTTAAAACCCCGCAGTTATTCACTGCGAGGCTTTGGGCTAAAAATGTAATCATCAAAATAAACCCAATTATAATGCTTTTCTTATTAAATTTTTTTATCCTCATCCATGCTCCTGTCAATATACCCTACATCTCTTATGTTTTTTTGAACGGCAATAGATGCAAATAAACTTAGAGTAAAGGCAATACCATAAAATCCTTTTTCACTTAAATATAAATCGGCATTCCAAAGGCCTATAACTAAGAGTACGATGGAGGCGACTGTAGTTAACCAACTTATCCCATAATAAACTTCTGTAATTGGAATATTTTCCAATTTATCTCGTACCGCTTTTTGTAAAGAAATCACAGAAAACAACCCAAAAAGTAAAATGGTAAAATAATAGCCCTTTTCATTTAATTGCATATCTGCATTCCAAAGGCCTATGCAATAGGATGTCATCCCAATTAATAAAGCTAACCATGAGGCTCCAATAAATGCAGGAGTTGGCTTTTGATCAAAAATTGTAATTTCTTTTTTAACACCTTTTTTTTCTGTTTTTTCATCTACAGAAACTGTTGTTTGATAATTCATAATATTTTATTTTAAAGATTAAACTTAATTTTAAACACCTAGAATCATTTAAGATTCCATTTTATTGATTGTATTAAACTTTACATACTAGTTATTGCATTGGTATGCTTTTGCAGAAATAGCTTTTGTATCAGTAAATAATAAAACTTTTGCTACTTTGAAAATTGGAATTCTAATAAATGGTTTCATAATAAATTGCTTTAATGATTACAGGACAAATTTGCAGCTCTTTTACATTTATTAAAACACAATTTTTATATATTACTGACGTTATATTTTAATTGTTTTTTATTATATGCCCTATATTTATTGTATTATAATAATATTTACTGACGATATAATGACAAATTTAAATGACATAGTAGCCACACTTTCATCTGAAGACCAACAACATTTTATAATGTTCTTAGAAAAAAAGAATACTAGGCTAGATACTAAAAACATCCAACTTTTTAAACTTTTACAGAAGAATGAACTAAATTCAAAAGAAGTCTGTCTAAAACTTTATAAAGCTCATAAAAAAGATGCTTATCATGCCTTAAGAAAAAGACTTTATCAATCTATCATAGATTTTATAGCCAATTCAAGTTTAGAAGAAGACAAGGTTATTGACATGCAAATAATAAAATACATATTAGCTTCAAGAACATTTCTACTACATAAACAATATAAAGTCGCTTTTAATATTTTAGACCGTGCTGAAGTCCTGGCGCAAGAAAACAATCTGTTTCCTCTGCTGAACGAAATTTATCATACAAAAATTCAGTACGCTTATTCCAATCACTCAGTAAAATTAGATACACTCATAGAAAAATTTAAGGTAAACCAAAAATATCATCTTCAAGAAGACCGCTTAAATATAGCTTATGCAAGAATCAGAGAATCAATCAATGAAGTAACTGCGAAAGGTGAGTTTATAAATTTTCAAAATCTAGTTAAGGATATTTTAGAAGAATATGACATAGACATTACCGAATCAATGTCATTTATGTCTTTATATCAATTAATGAAGATTGTAACTATTTCTGCCTTTGCCACTAATGATTATTTAAAAATTGAACCCTTTTTAAAAAACACCTATGACCTATTACTGACTCATAAAAATAAAGAAAAGCAACTTTATTATCACATTCAGGTATTGTATTTAATGGGTTATACACTTTTTAGAAATAAAAAATTCAATGAATCTTTGGAGTTTTTAGACAAACAACGTGAGGTAATGTCCCAAAGAAAAGGTAAATATTACAATGAGTTTAAACTAAAATTTCATTTGATTTTGGCTCTAAATTTTAACTATTTAGGAGATCTAGATAAAGCCATCAGTATTCTCAAACCGTTTTTAAACTCAAAACATTCAGATTTAGAATCATTGTTAGATATTTATTTAAGCCTGGTCATGATGTATTTTCAAAAAGGAGACTTTCAAAATGCGCGACAAATATTTTCAAAATTTTATCATACAGACAAATGGTATATTGAAAAAGTTGGCAAGGAATGGGTTATTAAAAAGAATTTAATTGAAATCTTATTACAAATAGAACTCAAAAACGTTGATCTGGTTGAATCAAGATTATTAAGTTTTAGAAGAAATTATTCCAAATTTTTAAAAGAAATAAAACAACAACGCGTCCTAATTTATTTAAGCTTAGTCAATGAATATTTTAATGCGCCAGAAAAAATAACGACCATAGAGTTTAAAAATAAAGTTGATAATTCCTTTGAATGGGTTGGTGGAAAACAAGAAGACATTTTTGTCATGAGCTTTTATGCCTGGTTAAAGAGTAAAATGGAAAACAAGACTCTTTTCAATACAACTTTAGATTTAATTAAAACCGCCCAAGAGACCCATGAATCATGAATTAACAAATGTTAATTCATAGTTAAAACTAACCATATATTTAAACCTTTTTCATTTATCAATGTCTTAATTACAAATAAACTCTTAATAAGATATAACATGAAAAAAATAGTTTTTATTGCTTTAGCGTTAGTGGCGATTCAAGTAACAGCCCAAGATAACAAAGAACGCCCTAATAGAGAACGAGGAGAAAAAATGGAACGCTATCAGGATTATACTCCGGAAGAAATGGCCAACCTTCAAACGAAGAAAATGACATTGCATTTAGATTTAAATGAATCTCAACAAAAAGAAATAAAAAAATTAAATCTTGAAAATGCTAACGAGAGAAAAGCAATAATGGAAGCTCATAAAGCTCAAAAAGAAAGTGGAAATATGGAGAAATTGTCAAAAGAAGACCGCTTAAAAATGATGAATGACCGCTTAGACCATCAAATTGCAATGAAAGGGAAAATGAAAAAGATATTAAATGATGATCAATTCACAAAGTGGGAGAAATCTCAAGAAGAGATGCAACATAAGCAAAACAGAAAACACAAAGAAAAAGGAAAAAATAAATTGTAGTTTGGTTAGATTAATATTTGTTTTTAGTTAGAAAAAAGCCTTTCCATATTTTAGGAAAGGCTTTTTAATATTTAAAATTTACTAGTCACTTTTTTAACTGCTGCTATTGTAGCATCTAAATCTTTATAGGTTAAAGCATCCGTAATAAACCATGTTTCAAAAGCACTTGGTGCAATATAAATACCTTCTTGTAACATCCCATGAAAGAATTTTTTAAAGGTCTCATTATTTCCTTTAGCAGAGGTCTCAAAATCAATCACCTGGTCCTCAGTAAAGTGGATTGAGATCATGGAACCTACTCTATTAATAGTATGACTTATGTTATTTTCGCTTAAAACCTCAGCAAACCCTTTATGTAAATATTCCGTTTTTTTGGCTAGGCGATTAAAAAGTTCTGTATCGTTATTTAATGTTTCAAGCATAGCTAACCCTGCAGCCATTGCCAATGGATTTCCGCTTAATGTTCCAGCTTGATAAATCGGACCTAAAGGTGCCAAGTAATTCATAATTTCTTCTCTTGCTGCAAAAGCACCAACCGGCAATCCGCCACCAATAACTTTTCCAAAACAAACAATATCAGCATTGACATTATAAAGCTCTTGCGCACCACCTTTTGCCAATCTAAAACCTGTCATCACTTCATCAAAAATGAGTAAAATACCATACGTATCGCAAAGATCTCTCAAACTTTGTAAAAAACCATTTTTTGGTGGAATACATCCCATATTACCTGCAACAGGCTCAATAATAATACAAGCAATCTCTCCTTTATTGGCATGAATAACCGATTTTACATTTTCAATATTATTATATTTTGCTAACAAAGTGTCTTTAGCAGTTCCTTGAGTCACGCCGGGACTATTAGGAGCTCCGAAAGTAACTGCACCACTACCTGCTTGAATTAAAAAAGAATCGCTATGACCGTGGTAGCAACCTGCAAATTTTATAATCTTATCATTGCCTGTAAAACCTCTCGCTAACCTTATAGCGCTCATACATGCTTCAGTCCCTGAGTTCACAAACCGAATTTTATCAATATTAGGCACCATAGAAACCGCTAATTCTGCTATTTGAGTCTCAATTTCAGTAGGCATTCCAAAAGAAGTGCCTTTTTTAGCTTTTTCAATAACCGCATGAACTACTGGCTCGTATGCATGTCCAAGAATCATTGGGCCCCATGAATTGATATAATCAATTAACTTATTCCCATCTTCATCATATAAATAGGCTCCTTTAGCTTCTTTAACAAAAATTGGAGTACCACCAACTGCTTTAAATGCTCTTACTGGTGAATTAACCCCACCAGGAATAACCTTTTCTGCTTGTGCAAATAATGCACTACTTCGACTATAATTCATTTACTTTTATTAATATTTTGATGTAGGACTTACAAATAATTCTTGTCCAATTTTTAAATCAGTTCCATTCAAACCATTTAAAATTTGAAGCTCATTGACAGTGACATTATATTTTTTTGAAATAGAATACAAAGTATCCCCTTTCATCACAACATGAGTTAGGGCAATATCAGGGTTATTTACACTTGCTACAGACATACTAACTCCGAGCACTTCTTGGTCTAGTTTAAACAACTTATATCGCTCTATCAAGTATATAAGTTTATCCGGATATTTTTTATCCGTCGCATAACCGGCAGCTTTTAATTCCTTTGCCCAAGCCTTATAATCATCTTTATCTAATTCAAACAATTTTGAATAGCGTGAACGTGTTGTTAAAAACAAAGAGTGATCTCTATAGGAATACTTGGCATCGTTATATTTTCTAAAACATTCTTGTAAACTATCATCATCATGGTGTATCCTATCACCTGTCCAGTCATGGCATTTTATCCCAAAGTGATTATTAGCTTCAACAGAAAGTCGTCCCTTACCGGAGCTTGATTCTAATATGCCTTGTGCCAAAGTGATACTTGCGGGGATACCATAAAGACGCATTTCTTGCTGTGCAATTTCACCAAACAAAGCAAGATATTCTTCTGTAGAATTAACAATTAAGGATTTAAATGAAGAACTTTCAACATCTTCAGCAACAGCCTCTATTTCTTGGGGCTTTACAGTTTTTACTATACGTTCTGGTTTATGTTTTATAGGTGAGCTCTTTGTGACTGTGACTTTTCTTGAGCTACAGCTAAAAACAATTAATCCTAAAAATATCAACACTACAATTTTCTTCATGTCACTAAACAATTATTGGCATTTTTTTTTGTCTTAAAACATTATTCATTCCAGATATTCCTTGTAATCCTCCAGTATGAATTGCTAAAATTTTTGATCCTCTTTTAAAATAACCTTTTTCCAGCAAATCAAAAATTCCAAACATCATTTTCCCTGTATAAACAGGATCTAATTGGATATTATTTTCCTCTTTGAAGTGATTCATAAATTCAATCAATTCAATATTTATTTTAGCGTATCCGCCAAAATGATACTCATTTATAATGCTCCAATTTTTATTGGTTACAAATCTACTAATATCTTCTTTTAAAAACGAACCTTTTAACGCCGGAAAACCTAAAATTTCTTGATTTTTTTTCGAACTATTAATTAATCCCGAAATTGTCCCGCCAGTACCAATCGCACAGCAAACATAATCAAAATGATTATCGGCTTCTGTTAAGATTTCTTCACAGCCTTTAACCGCCAACTCATTGGTTCCCCCTTCAGGTAATAAATAAAAATCATCAAACTCTGTTTTTAATATTTCTATAAAGGGGATGGAATGCTTCTCTCTAAACATCTCTCTCGAAATAAATCTAAATTGCATACCGCAACCCTTTGCAAATAATAACGTGGGATTCTCTTGAATCTTGTCTTCCAATTCATCCCCTCTAATAATTCCAATAGTTTCAAAACCAAATTCTTGACCTGCAAAAGCAACCGCTGCAATATGGTTAGAGTAAGCACCACCAAAAGTAAGTAGCTTAGAAATACCCATTTTTTTAGCTTCTTCAAGGTTGTATTTTAATTTTCGGTATTTATTTCCAGAAATAAAAGGATGAATGTTGTCTTCACGTTTTAAAAATAAATGAACACCATATTTTTTTTGCAATGCAATAGGCTGGTTAATACTTTTATTTAACTGGAAAATCATCTGCACGAATATACTTTAAAAATTGCCAAAATCCTCTTTGATGATTATACTTTAAATTAGTTTCATTAGCATAGGCCTCACGTTCAAAAGAAATATTTTTATATGCCAAATACCAGTTTTTATACAAAAAAAGTCTTAGTAAAAATTCAATTATATACCAAAGAAAGAATGGCAAAATTAAAAGTTCTAGTTGTTGATTTAAATGTATAGTTTCATGATTGATCAACTTAGCATCTTTTTTCAATGTCCTATTCTTTAAGAATACAAAAGGATAAATAGTTAACCCTAAATAATTATTTGGAACTAAGTATTTGGAACATATAATCATAAAATATCTCGATCAAAAATCAATCCAAATTACGTTATCTTTGTGAAACTATGAAGAAAATTATCCCATTAGAAGAAGGTGATTATTACCTAACACCAGAAGGCTATCGTTGCTTTACAGAACAATACCTATTAAAAAGAGGATATTGCTGTGAAAGTAATTGCAGACATTGCCCGTATGGCTTTAAAGAAAAAAAAGTAAAATCATAAACTGAAATTAGCACATTCCATGACATTTCAAGAGCAACTATTAGAAGGTATTCCAAACATTTTACCAAAAATAAAACCTTATGATCAATCTATAAATCATGCCCCTAAACGAAAAGACATTCTATCTGCAGAAAATAAAAAACTAGCTCTTAAGAATGCATTGCGTTATTTTGATAAAATACATCACAATGATTTGATTAATGAATTCAAAAACGAACTGGATACCTATGGTCGTATTTACATGTATCGCTTACGTCCAGATTATAAAATGTATGCCAGACCTCTTGATGAATATCCTGCAAAATCAAAACAGGCAGCAGCCATAATGCTGATGATACAAAATAATTTGGATTATGCAGTAGCTCAACATCCACATGAATTGATTACTTATGGAGGGAATGGTGCCGTTTTTCAAAACTGGGCGCAATATTTATTGGTTATGAAATACCTAGCGGAGATGAATGACGAACAAACTTTAGTCATGTATTCCGGCCATCCCTTAGGATTATTTCCTTCACACAAAGAAGCCCCAAGAGTGGTCATTACAAACGGTATGATGATTCCTAATTACTCAAAACCCGACGACTGGGAAACATATAATGCCTTAGGCGTTACCCAATACGGACAAATGACCGCTGGAAGTTATATGTACATTGGACCGCAAGGAATTGTGCATGGCACGACTATAACTGTTTTAAACGCTTTTAGAAAAATAAATAAAAATCCTAAAGGCCATTTATTTGTAACGTCTGGCTTAGGTGGTATGTCAGGAGCACAACCAAAGGCAGGCAACATTGCTGGTTGCATTACAGTATGTGCTGAAGTTAATCCGAAAATTACAAAAATTCGTCATGAACAAGGCTGGATTGATGAAATTATTACGGATTTAAATGAACTTATAACACGGGTTAAAAAAGCGAAATCACAAAAAGAAACGGTTTCTTTGGCGTATTTAGGAAACATTGTAGATGTGTGGAAAACCTTTGATGTAGCAGGTATAACTATTGACATTGGAAGTGATCAAACTTCTTTACATAATCCTTATGCCGGTGGATATTATCCTGTTGGTCTTTCTTTTGAAGATGCCAATAAATTAATGGCTGAAAACCCCTTATTATTTAAGGAAAAAGTGCAGCAAACTTTGAGGCTGCATGTTCAGGCAATTAATAAACATACAGAAAAAGGCACCTACTTTTTTGATTATGGTAATGCTTTTTTACTTGAAGCATCTCGCGCTGGTGCTGAAATCATGGGGAAAAATGGCATTGATTTTAAATACCCAAGTTATGTTCAAGATATTATGGGGCCTATGTGTTTTGATTATGGTTTTGGCCCCTTTAGATGGGTCTGCACATCAGGAAAACCTGAAGACTTAGAAAAGACAGACGCTATTGCTAGCCATATTTTAGAAGAAATGATGCAGCGCTCCCCAAAAGAAATACAGCAACAAATGGCCGATAACATACAATGGATAAAAGGAGCCCAAGAAAATAAATTAGTGGTAGGCTCTCAAGCCCGCATTTTATATGCTGATGCAGAAGGACGTATGAAAATTGCCCAAGCATTCAATGATGCTATTGATAAAGGAGAAATTGGATTAGTCGTTTTAGGAAGAGATCATCATGATGTTTCAGGCACAGATTCACCGTTTAGAGAGACCAGTAATATTTATGACGGATCTAAGTTTACAGCAGATATGGCCATACAAAATGTGATTGGTGATAGTTTTAGAGGTGCTACCTGGGTCAGTATTCATAATGGCGGTGGTGTAGGTTGGGGAGAAGTTATAAACGGCGGATTTGGTATGGTTCTTGATGGTAGTAAAGAGGCAGAAAGACGGTTAAAATCTATGCTGTTTTGGGATGTTAATAATGGTATAGCCCGAAGAAGTTGGGCAAGAAATGAAGGTGCTATTTTTGCCATTAAAAGAGCAATGACTCTTGAACCAAATTTAAGAATAACCTTACCAAATTTTGTTGACGATAATTTATTAAATTCGTAATAACCATTAAAAAAAAGAAAATGAAAAGAATCTTAAAAACAATCCCACTTTTAGTAATATTACTTTTAGTGGCAACATCATGTAGCTCGATTAGAGTGACTACTGATTATGATAAGAACGCTAATTTTGATAACTTCAAAACTTTTGCTTTCTTTAAAACCGGCATTGATAAAGCTGAAATAAATGATCTTGATAAACGTCGAATCCTTCGAGCTATTGAGTCTGAATTATTAGCAAAAGGATTTACAAAATCTGAAACTCCAGATTTATTAATAAGTTTATTTACAAAATCAAACCAACGTGTCGATGTTTACAATAACACCTGGGGCATGGGTGCTTGGGGTTGGGGTGGATATGGATATGGACCTGGTTGGGGCTGGGGTTACAACCAACCCTCTGTTTCAACTTCTACAGAAGGCACCTTATATATAGACCTTATTGATGCTAATAAAAAAGAACTTGTTTGGCAAGGTATGGGCACCGGTTACTTAACAAAGAACATGGAGAAAAAAGAAGCTCTTATTCAAGAATTTGTATCTAAAATAATGGAAAAGTATCCTCCAGGGGCAAAAAAATAAACAGTCAAATAAAAAAGCAACTTTAATAAGTTGCTTTTTTATTATGATCATGCGCTTCCCTATTTTATACATTCTTTGTATTTTTAACCAAATATCATTCAGCAATTTCAATGGATAACTCAATAGAATCTAACACTATTTTAAACCGGTTACCTAAACATCTTCGTCAATTTATCAAACCACAAAATTATGAGGATTATTCCGCCATTGACCAAGCTGTTTGGCGTTACGTTATGCGAAAAAATGTTGATTTCTTAAGTAAAGTAGCTCATAAATCCTATTTAGACGGTTTAAAACAAACTGGAATTTCTATTGATAGCATTCCCAATATGTACGGAATGAACAGAATACTAAAAGATATTGGGTGGGCAGCTGTAGCAGTAGATGGTTTTATTCCACCAAATGCTTTTATGGAATTTCAAGCTTATAATGTTTTGGTTATTGCCAGTGATATTAGACAATTAGACCATATTGAATACACTCCTGCACCTGATATTATTCATGAAGGTGCTGGCCATGCGCCTATTATAGCTAATCCAGAATATGCCGAATATTTAAGACGGTTTGGAGAAATTGGTTGTAAAGCCATTTCATCAGCCAAAGATTACGAACTATATGAAGCCGTTAGACGTTTATCTATAATTAAAGAAGCCCCTAACTCCACTGTAAATGATATCGACGGAGCGGAGAAAAAAGTTGAAGAACTTCAAAAAAATATGGGAGAGCCAAGTGAAATGGCTCTTATTAGAAATTTGCATTGGTGGACTGTTGAATATGGTTTAATTGGTACAGTTGATAATCCGAAGATCTATGGCGCAGGATTATTATCATCCATTGGAGAGAGTGCCTGGTGTATGACAGAAGCAGTAAAAAAAATCCCCTACTCAATAGACGCGACCTTTAAAGATTTTGATATTACCAAACCACAACCTCAGCTATACGTCACCCCAGATTTTGCTCATTTAAGCTTAATATTAGAAGAATTTGCCAATACGATGGCTCTAAGAAAAGGTGGTATATCAGGAATTAAAAAACTGATTCATTCGAAAGCTTTAGGAACTATAGAATTGAGTACAGGTATTCAAATTTCAGGAACCTTTACACATGTTATTGAAAACGAAGGAAAACCTGTATACGTGCAAACGACCGGAGTCACCGCCCTAGCCTATAGGGAGAAAGAATTAATAGGTCATGGTATTTCAAATCACAAACAAGGTTTTGGTTCTCCTATAGGAAAACTAAAAGGCATCAATTTGGCCATTGAAGATATGAGCCCGCGTGATTTAAGTGCTTATAATATATATGAAGAGCGTACCGTGACTTTAGAATTTGAAGGTGGCATCAAGGTTTCAGGTGAAATTATTACTGGAAAACGAAATCTGCAAGGAAAGATAATTCTAGTGAGTTTTAAAAACTGTACAGTAAAACACCATGATAAAGTATTATTTGAGCCAGATTGGGGCATATATGATATGGCTGTTGGAAAAGAGGTTGTTTCAGCTTTTTCTGGTCCTGCAGATTTACAAAGTTTTGATTTGATTACACATATGCCATCAACCCATACTATTCACATTAAAAAATCTGAAAAACAATTACAATTAGAAAGATTGTATCAACAAATCAGAGATTATAGAGAAGCCAAAAACAGAACTATTTCAAGAACAAAAATCTTGGATGAGTTAATAAAAACTCACTCAAAGGACTGGTTATTAACGGTGGAAATATATGAACTTGCTATTTTAGATAATGAAAAAAAATTAAGTTTAAGCTGTTTAGAACATTTGGAAAACATTAAACAAGGCAGACCAGAATTAGGCCATTTAATAGATGATGGTTTAGAGATAATAAATAAAAAAAGAGTAAGCTTGTAATTATTGAAACCTTTTTAAGGTGTCTTTAGTGAAGTCGCTTAAAACCAACTTTCCACTTATTTTAGCTCGTTCTTTTAAAAGAGCGCCCCAATGATCAGTGCCTTTCCAAAAGACCTTTTTAATTTCCTTTAAAGCTTCTAGATTATAATTTGATAATTTTTCTGCTAATGATTTAACAGCCTCATCTAAAACCTCCACAGAGTCATAAACTTCTGCATATAATCCATTATTTCTTGCAAATTCTGGCGTAAAGAAAGTTTCTGCATTAATTGTCATTTGTGACATTGCTGCAGCACCCATTTTCCTTGAAACTGCAGGCTCAATAACAAATGGCCCAATACCAATACTTAATTCACTTAATTTAATTGATGCGAATTTGGTTGCCAGACAATAATCTGTTGCTGAAGCCAAACCAACACCACCACCTACAGCTTTTCCCTGAACTCTACCAATAATAAGTTTAGGACACTTGCGGATAGCATTTATAACATTAGCAAAACCTAAAAAGAATTTTTCTCCTTCTTGTTCTGTTGAAATACTTATGAGTTCTTTAAAACTAGCCCCTGCACAAAATGTTCTGTCACCACCACTTTTTAAAACAATTACTTTAACAAATTCATTTCTTCCTGCATCCAAAATGATTTGCTCTAGTTTTTTTAAACTATCACTGGGCATTGCATTTTGGTCGGGATGAAAAAAGGTAATATAACCTACACTATTTTCAATTGTAAATTTTACATATGGAACACTCATACTTTTTTCTTAAAACCAGAAACTAATTTTATTCAAACTTAAGAATAAATCATTAAAATGGCAGATTTCCAACATCAACATTTCCGCCAGAAACAATGATTCCAATTTTTTTATTCTTATAATCTTCTTTATTTTTTAATAATGCCGCAAATGGAACCGCACTTGAAGGTTCTATTACAATTTTCATGCGTTCCCATATCAGTTTCATGGCCTCTATTATTTCTTCCTCTTCAACAGTGATGATACGTTCCACATGTTTTTTAATAATTGGAAAATTTCGATCACCCAAAAAGGTGCGCAAACCATCTGCTATAGTATTTACATCTTCATTGAACTCTATTTTCCCACTTAATAAGGAGCGATAGGCGTCATCGGCATTTTTTGGCTCTCCCCCTATAACTTTACAACCTTTTGAAAAAAAAGTAGCTGCCAAAGCCGTTCCTGCTATTAAACCGCCTCCACCGACTGGAGAAAAAATATAATCCAACTCTGGATAATCCTCCAACAATTCCATAGCTGCAGTGCCCTGACCATAAATAACATTATCGTCATTTGATGGATGAATAAACGTTGCTCCTGTTTCTTTTTGAACTTTTACCGCCATGTTTTCACGTGCTACAGGGTTTGAATCACATTCAATGATTTCACCTTCATAGGTTTTCACGGCATTTTTTTTAACCTGAGGTGCATTTTTGGGCATCACTATATAGGCCTTAACTCCAATTTTCTTTGCTGCTAAAGACAATGCCTGTGCAAAATTTCCGCTGGAATGTGTTACGACCCCTTTACTTTGCTCTTCTTTTGATAAACTAAGTATAGCATTAGCAGCTCCCCGCATTTTAAATGCTCCCATTTTTTGAAAATTTTCACATTTAAAATAAACCTGCGCCTTCACCATGTCATTAATCAAATCTGAAGTTAGCACTGGTGTTCTATGAATATAGGGTTTCACACGTTCGTGAACTTGTAAAAGTGTTTCTTTATTCATTCTCTAATTTAAAGTAAGGATTGTAAATAATTCCAATAATATTTCCCCAAGGATCATAAACAGAGGCCACCATTAACTCCCCACCGACATTCGTTGGTTCTTCATGAGATTTGGCACCCAGACTAATTAAATAAAGAAAAGTTTTAAAAATATCATCAACCCCCCAATATGATAACACGCCTTCACCTCTTATTACTTCACCTTCAACAGGCATTAAACCAAGTTCATAACCTTTAATATTGAAGCCCACATAAAAAGGTTCGTCAAAATATGGGTCGGTTTTAAAAGCCTTTATATACCATGATTTAGCAGCTTCCAAATCATCTACTTTATAAGCGGTAGTTCTTAATCCTAACATAATTCAAAATGATAAAAATATTTCTTTTACTTTCGTATGAAAATACAAAGTATGAAGATACTGAAAAAATCACCTTGTAACTATTGTTACATTCATTTCAAAATAAAATAAAGTATTTTGCCTAAAATTTAAAAAAAAATGGGACTATTTGATTTTCTAACTGGAAATAAAACTGAAAAAATAAAGGATTTCCAAACAAGAGGTGCTGTTATAATAGATGTAAGAACGAAAGGCGAGTTCCAACAAGGGGCTATTCGTGGTTCAAAAAACATTCCTCTACAAAATATAAACACACAGATAACCGCTATAAAAAAACTTAATAGACCGGTTATTGTTTGTTGTGCAAGTGGCGCGCGTTCTGGAAGTGCGGCTAGTATTTTAAACAGCAATGGTATTGAAACTTTAAATGGAGGTGGCTGGACTAGTTTATATAATAAACTTTAATAATTCAAAAAAAAAAACACCAGCTACGCAATCATTTTACTGATGATACCAACTGGTGTTTTTAAAATACGAACTGATTAATAGCACAATGAATATACTTTAATTCGTTGATATTCAATTAATTTT
>JAHENA010000129.1 GCA_024643405.1 Flavobacteriales bacterium
TGATAATAATTGGAAATTTGAATTGTATTTCATATATAATAGAACCAAAAATATAACTGAAACCAATAATAAATCGAGTGATTTTATTTTAAGGCTGAGAGTTTTTAATGGGGGCATGAACCAACAAAATAATAATATAAATTTGAATGAAGATTAGTTCGAAAACTAAATCTTTATTTGATAATTTTTGAGATGAATTCTTATTTATATTACCTTAATAGTTTCAAAAAGGGTTGATTGATGAAACTTCATATTTTTATCCTATTATTTCTTTATTTTGGACTTGGTTATTCACAACAGGGTAATTATAAATTCAATAATTTTGGAAACCGGTCTATTTTACTGTCTGGAAATGTGACAGGAAGTGTTACTGATTTAGGGTTGGTTTATTACAATCCTTCCAGATTAACGGAAATTGAGAATACCGGATTTGCATTTAATGCGCGCGCCTACCAACTGAGTTCCTTAAAACTTTCAAATTTATTGGGAGAAGAATCAAAATTAAGCTCCACTAATTTTAATGGCGTACCTTCTATGGCAGGCGGGACTTTTACTCTTTTTAACAATCGATTTGCCTATTCATTCATATCCAAATCAAGAACAGATAATGTTTTAGGTTATGATAGTGACGTATTAAGTAATGAAATCGTAGAAATATATCCAGACGCAGACGCTTATAAAGTTAATGTATTGATTAATACCGTAGTAAATGATGATTGGTTTGGATTAACATGGGCCAAAAAAGTCAATGAGAATTTTAGTTTAGGAGCCTCTTTATTTGGGTCTATCTATAAATATAGTGGTGGTAGTAATTTAAATCACACCATAGGTTTCTTGTCCAATAGCGTGGCATTTTATCAGAATACTATTGGATTTAATCAGGAATCTTATGGCTTACTTATTAAAATTGGGGGGAACTACCATTTTCCAAAATTTGATTTAGGGGTTAATATAAATGTTCCTTACATTGAGGTTTATGAGAGAGGGAAGTTTTTATATACCAAAGTAATAGCTGGAGTTGGAGAAGATTTTGATCAATTTTATGACTATGATTTTACAAATTTAAATGCCAAACGAAAAGAACCACTAGGTATTTCAATGGGTGCTGGTATTCCAATTGGAAAGAATAAATTACACGTAAACGTGGATTATGTTTCTGGGTTAAAAGAGTATGATCGTGTAAAAATTCCAAGTATTGATACCGGACAAGAAGATATGACGCCTGTTTTATTTGAAGAAAGCAGAAAAAATATAGTTAATTTTGGTGCTGGTTTAGAGGTGTTTGTGCATGAAAACTTTAAGGTTTATGGCAGTTTTACGACGGATTATAATGCCTTTATAAAAAATGCTAATATTTTTGATTTATCAAGTGATGGTAATCGCGATGTCAGTATAGGTGAAGATTTTATTCAATACAGTGTTGGTATTGATTTAAAATTGCGTTGGGCTAGTGTTATATTAGGCACTAACTATCTGAGTGGTTCCAGTGAATTTACAAGTCCGCTGAGTCTAACTAAAAGCGGTGTTGTCTTTGATGATTATGCAACCACAAAACTTGATTATAACAGATGGCAATTTGTGGTAGGTATTGAAATACCTGTTTTGGAAAATACGGATTCAACTAAAAAGAAAGAATAAAAAAGGATATTCGTTTCAATAGAAAAAAATATCCTTTTTAAATGTAAAATGATTTAACAAAAAATTATTCCAGCGCTTTCATCATTTCATCAACATATTTTTTCGCTGTTTTAAAAGCATCTTTTGGGTCGTCTAAGTTTGTTGTAACTACTGCAATTAATTGTTGTTCACTAGTTTCATGAAGATCATAGGCAACCGTTTCTAAAACGTATTTAGTATTAGTTCGTGTATAGGTTGAACCGGCAATTTGACCACCAAAAGAATCGTAATAGGAACCATAAGCATATGGATACGAATAATAGTTATAAAAACTACCGTAATAGCCAGGATAGAAATTTGAATAGGAAGCTCCCATGTAAATGCCATTGTAACCTGTAGTGGTAGTTTGTTGTTTATCCTTGATTACGGTAATGACAATACCATCATAGCCTTCACTATCTAATAGACTTTTTATAAAAGCAACACGCTCTTCACTCATCTCTTTATTGGGATAAATTTTTGGGGCTTTGGTATAACTTTCTGTTGCCTTGAAGCCTTTAGCACGCATTTGATTTGCAATTTCCATTTCAAAAGCAATTCTTGCCTGATCGTTATTGGTTCTTGCAATAACTAAAATATTCCGTTTCTTAAAATCATCAACATGAGGTTTGTCCGCCTTCCAGGCATTGGCAACTTTTACTGTTGAACATGATTGTAATAAGATTAAAAAAAAGATGGCAACGAAGCCTGTTTTATGAGTCATGAGAATAAGATGAATAATTATTAAGTTAGAGATTTATTAATTAAAGTTTAATAAACTATTTTTTATCAAAACTTTTGGCAATGGCACTAACATATTGTTTTGCCGTTTTGTCTGCATTTTCAGGTTCTTCAAGTTTTGAAGTGACTACAGCAACCAGCTGTTTGTCATCAGTTTGATCTAAATCATAAATAACGGTTTCTAAGATATAATTATGCGCGGTATAAGTAGTTGAGGTTTGTTCAACATAGTTACCTAAAGTAGAATACGACATTGGGTTACGGTAATACCCATAAAAGCCATTATAATATCTTGGGTAATACCCATAATAATTTCCACCGGCATAGTAACCACCATCAGTAACTGTTTTTGTGAGCTCTTGTTGTTCTTTTATAATGGTTAAAATAACACCATTAAAACCAGCATTTTGTATAAGGTTTTTAATTTCCATTTCTTTTTCCTCAGTAATTTCCTGATCAGGATTCAATTTTGGAAATTTAGTAAAACTGGCAGTGGCTTTAATATTTCTTGCAGCAAGTTCTTTAACAATTTCGTTTTCAAAAGCAATACGGGCAGACGTGTTAGCAGTTCTTGCAATCACAAGGATATTATTATCTTTCACGGCATCCATAGTATCGGCTTTCCATGAATTTAAAACTTTAACACTTGAGCAAGCGTTAATAAAAATCATTAGTGTTACAATTAAAAGGGAATAAACAAATTTTTTCATAGCGATATAAAAGTTAAATTAGTATTTTAAATAGGTTTAAAAATGTCCTAAACTGATTTTTTATTTAAAGGTGCTAATATATAGATTTTGTCATTATTAAAATAACGTCTTATAAATTACTTAACATATTACTAATTTTTAAAATGTGACAAACTAAAGAATTAAAAATGAATACTAATTAGTACTTTTATGGTCAACCAGAAACTAAAATTTAATCCTTAAAGGTGTTTAATTTAGACTCTAAGAAATATTCCTTATTCAATAAAATGATTTATTTAAAATTAAAATATTTCTTTCAAACCATATTTCTTATATCATGTCTCTTGTCATTTAATTTTAGTTTATGTCAGGAAGTAGAGCCCAGACGCTGGAATCCTTTGCCATTAAAAACAAATGTGCTGGCAGTGGGTTATGCCCATACCTCTGGTGACATTATTTTTGATCCCTTATTACAGGCAGAAGATGTGTCTGTAAAAGTAAATTCTGTAGTCGTTTCTTATGTGCGTCCTTTTAAAATTGGTGCAAAACTGGCAAGGTTTGACGTCGTGATTCCTTATACGAATGCCACCTGGAAGGGCTTATTAAGTGGTGTGCCCACACAAATAAGTCGGGATGGATTTTCTGATTCACGTATAAGAGTGTCAATAAATATTGCCGGTGCACCGGCTGGTTCAAGAAAAGAATTGCAGGAGTACTATGCAACCCATCCTGTGAATACAACCATTGGGGTGTCATTAGCAATTACTTTACCATTAGGTCAATACTTTGAAGAAAAATTGATCAATTTAGGTCAAAATCAACTGGTTTTTTGTCCGCAGCTAGGATTGGTTCATAACTGGAACAAGTGGTCTTATGAACTCACAGGATCGGTTTTATTGTATAGTAAAAACCCTAATTTCTCAAATGGTAAGGATAAAATTCTAGATCCTGTCTATGCTTTGCAAACACACCTAATCAGAAGTTTTAAGCCTGGGTATTGGGCTTCTGTTAGTTTGGCTTATGGTTTAGGTGGTAAATCTGTAGTTAATAGGCAACCAAATAATGACGAACGCGGTGATGTGCAATCAGGGCTGGCTGTTGGCTTTCCTGTAATAAAAAATCAAGGAATGAAGGTTTTTTATATTC
The DNA here is from genome assembly GCA_024643405.1 of Flavobacteriales bacterium. Lineage (GTDB taxonomy): Bacteria > Bacteroidota > Bacteroidia > Flavobacteriales > Flavobacteriaceae > Yeosuana. The sequence goes on from JAHENA010000129.1 coordinate 4,233, forward strand.
ATTCTGAAACAACAAAAGATCTTGGTTCCAATCTAAATGTCCTTGGTGTAGGGTGGTCTATCGTTTTTTAATAAAAACAGATAGCAATTCATGATTTTATCACTATTTTCGCAGTTAAAAAAAATAATTATTATGAAACATAAATTCATCGTTGCAGTTATTACAATAGTCTTGTTTTCAATGACAAGTTTTGGTCAGGTTATTGAGCTCACGCCTTCTTATGGGTATCAATTTGGAGCTAAATTAGGGTATGGTCCAAATTATTTGAAAATGAATTCTAGTGACCAATTTAGAATCACGCTTGGTGTGGAAACCTACACCGGTTTGATGGCTGAATTTTCATATATAAATATGAGTTCTGAATTGAGACTTAGAGATATTGTATTTGCTCCCATCGAAACTAGAATTTCAGATATTAATGCCGACTGGTTTCTTATTGGCGCATCTAGATATTTACAAGAAGGTAAGGTAAAACCATTTGCAGGCGGTAGTTTAGGACTAGTAGTTTTATCGCCAAAAAATGAAAATAATGATATCATTAATAATCTCAATAGTTCAACCAAATTTGCCTTTAGCTTTAAAGCCGGTGTGAATATTATGTTTTCAAAAGCCATTGGCTTGAATCTGCAAGGCGATTTGTTTTTCCCGGTTAACTGGGCTGGTGTTTATGTAGGGCCGGGTGGAGCAGGCATTAGCACGGGCTCAACGGTTATTCTTGGTGGCTTTAGCGGCGGTTTGGTATTCAGATTGGATAAAGATTAATTAATTTTTTATATATATTAAAATACTTAAATACTTAAATATTTGAAGTAAAAATATTTATTCTCCTATTTCTGTTGTATTTTTAATAGGAAAAAATTAATTAATCTTATTACTATGAAAACTTTATACCTCTTAGTATTCATTTGTTTTTTGTCCTTACCACTTGTGGCACAGGAAAACATGGTCACAGCGCAACAAAAAAACGAAGTAAGTATTGAACTAACCGATCTTCCAACCTCGTTTTTTTCAATGAATTATGAACGCGTTATAGGTAAACATATTTCGGTTGATTTAGGAATTGGTCTTAAATCTAAGGATGGCTTGATAAAATTTTCTGGGATTGATACCGACAAAATAAAGACTAATGATATTACTTATTCGGGTTATAAATTAATACCTGAGTTTAGATATTATCTTCATGAATCTACAAATGGAGCGATGCTCAATGGTTTCTATTTCGGCGCCTATTTAAAATATTCAGACTTTAGTTCTGACTTAGAAGGAACCTATATTGATAGTGAAGCGGTTTCGCATTTCTTTAAATATAAGGGTGATATTAGCGTGACCTCCATTGGTTTAATGATTGGTTACAAATTACCAGTTTCAAAACATTTTAGTATTGATTTTTTAATTGCTGGGCCTGGTTCTGGTTCTTATAATTTTAAATTAAAAAATATCATTCCACCACCAGACGAATTTTATGACGATTTAAATACTGCGCTTGAAAACTACAGTCTTTTAGATCTTATTAATTCTGATTTTAAATTTAAAAATAATAAACTTAGTTCTAATTTTGGTACCATTTCTTTTAGGTACGGAATTTCATTAGGGTATAGTTTTTAATATGTAAATAGTGTGCATTAATATTGGTTTTTTATAAATCACTACTATCTATTTAGTTGCAACTTATAATGACAAGCATTAAATAAAATTCTTGTAGATACTGCCTTTTATCATATTTAGATACTAATCAGCCATTTTTTATCAAAAATTTTCGTTATTTTTATTTTAATTAAAAATAAAAAAAATGAAAAAAATCATTTCTCATTTTGTGTTGGCAACGTTCTCTTTTATTCTTATACAAGGATGT
>JAHENA010000130.1 GCA_024643405.1 Flavobacteriales bacterium
AGTTTAAAATATGATTTTGATTTATTATATTTATCTGCTTCTTCAACGTATTTCATTGCTAAAGAGAGTAATTCAGATCTTTTTTTATCTACTGAAATAGGACATGATTTTGTTACTTCTACAAAAGATTTTCAAATTTCTCCAAGTATAGGCGTCTATTTTGGATCACAAAATTTTTACGAAGAGTACTATATTAATAATCGTTTTGGCAGTGACAGAACAGGCTCAGGTTCGGGGGCTGGAACCGGCCAAGGAACTGGTGGAACAACACCTACAACTACCACAACTGTAATAATGCAAGAAAGTGAAAAATTTGATTTAATGGCCATAGAATTTAGTTTACCTATCTGGTATATAAACAAACCTTTTATAATATCGTTTTTACCCATTTTAGTGGTCCCACAAAATCCTGCAACATTGACGGTTGATTCTGTAGTTTATGAAGAAGATTTAGAAACCACCTTTTATTGGATGGCTGGAATAAGCTATAGATTTTAAAAATTGAATTGCTGATCAATCTCATTTTAATTGAGCCTTACTACTTGTATTTTTATATAAATCAAAAAAAGGTATGCTCACCTTTAAAAACTATAATATTGCCGATTGGTTTTCTTTTTACAGAATATTTGCTGCACCTTTTTTAATAGTTTTAATCTGGTTTGACCTCAGACTAATTTTTACATGGTTTTTATTAATAAGCTATTGTACAGACGCTATAGATGGTTATTTGGCAAGAAAATTAAAAATTACAAGTGCCAGAGGCTCTCAACTTGACTCTTTTGGTGACCAAATAACGCTTATCATAGGATTAATTGGTTTGTTTTATTTTGAAACTATTTTTATAAAAACAAATTTAGCTTTAATAATTATTGCATTTATACCTTACATCATCCAAATGCTTATTGCCTATTTTAAGTATAGCAAAGCGACATCATTTCATACCTATTTTGCAAAACTATCAGCCATTATTCAAAGTGTCTTTATTATATGGTCATTATTTTTCGCACCGGAATATGCGTTATTTTATATTATGATTGTCATAGGCTTATTGGAAACCTTTGAAGAGATAATACTTATATTCATGTACGATAATTGGGCTTCGGATGTAAAAGGCATTTATTGGGCCTTAAGAGACAAACGTAGGTTGAAAAAGAAATCACCTCAATGATAATTTTGCTATGCGAAGCTTTTCACTATTTACTATTTTACTTTTATGCCTGGCTATATTATTGGTAGATATTATTACTTTTTATTGGTTACAATCTATAACAACACTTATTTCTTCACCTTTTTTAAAAACAATTATACACGTACTTTTTTGGATTTTCACCATTGGTTTAATTGCAGCGATTATTGTTCTAAAAACCACATTAGATGATATTAATCCAAGAAGAAAACAATTACTAATCTCTTCATTATACGGACTCACCGTTTCGTCCTTTATACCTAAAATAATTTTTGTGATAATTATCTCATTGCTGTTTTTTACAAAAACTTTGATTCCTGAAAAAGCCTCCCTTTTAATAGTTCCAATTGTTGGGTTGTTCTCAGGATTTCTTCCATTTTTTATAATAGTTTACGCCATTTTTAAAGCGGTTTATCACTTTAAAATTCATCATCACAAAATAAGCGTTAATAATTTACCCAAAACCTTTGATGGTTTAAAAATGGTTCAAATATCAGATTTACATATCGGCGGTTTCAATTATCGTTTTAAAATACTGGAAAGAGCTGTAAAACTAATTAATGAATTAGAAGCCGACCTTATTTTCTTTACAGGAGATCTGGTAAATAATTACGCTTGGGAACTCATTGGCTGGGAAGAGGTATTAACTAAATTAAAAGCAAAAAAAGGTAAATATGCCGTTTTAGGAAATCATGATTATGGCGATTACAGTCATTGGAAATCTGCTAAAAAAAAGGAAGAAAATTTTAATGATATAAAACTGTTTTACAATAAAATAAACTTTAAGCTCTTATTGAATGAATCTGATATCATTGAAATTAATGATGAAAAAATTGCCATTATAGGTGTCGAAAACTGGGGAAGTCCGCCTTTTAAAAAATATGGAGATTTAGCAACATCATTAAAAGACGCTAACCATATTCCATTTAAAATATTACTCTCTCATGACCCTACACATTGGAAAGAGGAAGTAGTTGAAAAAACTGAAATTGCATTGACGCTGTCTGGTCACACACACGGCATGCAATTAGGATTTAATTATAAAGATTTGAAATGGAGCCCCATTAAATATAAATATCAGCACTGGGCCGGTTTATATCAGCATAATAATCAATATTTATATGTAAATCGTGGCTTAGGTTGGTTAGGTTTTCCTGGAAGGATTGGTATGCGCCCAGAAATTACATTAATTGAAATAATAGCTGAGAATTGATAATTATCAATTCAGTTAAAACATGGATTGCTTGAAGTCAATCAATAATTTTCTATTTCATTCGTCACTTAAATCCATAGTTTTTTTAGTTTTTATCATTTAAATTTTTTTCAATATATAATTTTCATTGCTCATTTCTATTTGTTCAAATTGACCAGTGTCATTTAGGTTTATACCGTTCATATTTATCTTCAATGAGTTTTAAAATTATGTCTAAACTTAAAATATTGTTGAGCATAATTACTGACTAAAACAAATTGTTTAATTAAATCATGTAATCATGAAAACACTAATTACTTTTTTAAGAATAATGGTTTTTTTACCATTTATATTTATTTGTTCCAGTCAGACCATTAATGCACAAGGCGGAAATGGTGGTGGTGGAAATGGCGGCGGCGGCGGCGGTAATGGCGGCGGCGGTAATGGTGGTGGTGGCCACAATGGTGGTGGCGGCGATGACGGCGAAACGGGTGGAAATAACCTATCTTTTCCGGTTATTTTTGCTGATGGCGGGTCTAAAGTATTACCTGGTACAATAGAACAGTATTCACTTGAAGGTGTTTGGTGGTATGTTTGGGGTGAAGATCCTATTGATCCTCAAGCACCTCTTTATAGTTGTAAACCAAATCATGAAAATAATAATAAATGTGAAGACGGTTCCGCTCCTGGTGATGGTAACTCTATAGTCTATAAAGCTTATATACAAAAAGACTTGAAAAATGTTTGGCAAGCCTATAATACAGCGGTGCCAGCCGGAGAAACACTTAATGTTGATTGGGTTGATTGGGGCGATAACCTTGAATCTGTAGCCTGGAAAATAAATTCTAAAGTAAGGGCCGAAGTGGTTTTATACGAAGATATTGATTCGGTAACTCAATTTAGTATGCGACATGTTGATAGTTGGGGCATAGATGAAGTGCATGGTTTACAAACCACACTGGAAGATGAACCAATATATGCTGCAGGAACACAAGCAACCGTTTTTACTCCAAATGCGAGGTTTACTATTCAAAAACTAAATTTTAAAAGTTCAAGTATTGATCCATCAAGACTTACATGGGTACCTGAAACTGGATGGACAGAAGTAGAAACTGGAAATGTTGATATTATTAATGAACCAATATTTAATCAGGCAGTTTCTGAAGCAGGTGATGGTCCAGCATTCTTTAATGCCGAAATTAATGTAAAAGGTAAAATAATGTTTGGATATATATGGGACGTAGGTGATTTAAATGACGAAGAAGGTTACTATAGACTGACCTTTAGTTTTGATGAAGGTAATGAAGCCATAGGAACCGCTAAATTTGATGAATTTACTCAGATAATAGTCTCTGAAGAAGAAGAAGGAGAAGATCATACTGAAACAACAAAAGTTACAGAAATCACCGAAGAAGGTGGTCCTGGCAGTGGCGGTGTTGGTGTCATGGATCCAGCTAATAACCTAACCTATATAGATATACTTATTGGAGAAGATGTAAGCGATGAGCTTCCATGGGTAGCCGTTACAGGCCTTGAACTCATTGATGCCGTTAATGATGTATCTCTCGGCACAATTACAAATGGGATGACCATAAATATCAATGACCTTCCTGTTTCAAATCTGAGTATTGAAGCCTTAGTAACAAAAGATGTTGGCAGTGTCAAGTTTGATTTAAGTGGAGAGCATTCTACTTCAAGAACTGAAAACGCTGCGCCATATACACTTTATGGTCATTCAAATGGAGACTACTCTGGAAATGACTTTACAAAAGGAAATTATAGCTTAACTGTGACACCTTACGCTGAGGACGACCTAACTGGTGAAGCAGGAACACCGTTAACAATTTCATTTGAACTAATATCCGCACCTCCAGAAGGTGAAACAGCAGGAAATAACTTATCATTCCCTGTTATTTGGGCTGATGGTGGCTCAAAAGCATTACCTGGTACCATGGGAACTTATTCTCTTGAAGGCGAATGGTGGTATGTTTGGGGTGAAGATCCTATTGACCCACAAGCGCCTCTTTACAGTTGTAAGCCAAAGAATGACGAAAACAGTAAATGTGAAGACGGTTCAGATCCTGGTGATGGAAATTCCACCGTATATAAAGCCTATATACAAAAAGACGTAAAAAATGTTTGGCAAGCCTATAATGCAGCCGTACCAGCAGGAGAAATTATGTATATTGATTGGGTTGACTGGGGCGATAATCTTGAATCTTTAGCCTGGAAAATTAATTCTAAGGTAAGGACAGAGTTGGTACTAACAAAAGATATAGATTCTGTAACCCAATTTAGTATGCGCCATGTTGATAGTTGGGGAATTGATGAAGTTCATGGATTGCAAACCACATTAAATGATGACCCTGTATATGCTGCAGGAACTCAGGCAACGGTTTATACTCCAAATGTTAGACTTACAATTCAAAAATTAAATTATACAAGAGAAAGTATCCCTATGGACAGACTTAATTGGGTACCTGGAACTGGTTGGACAGAAAAAGAAAATGATCCTTATAATATTATAAATGAGCCTATACTTAATCAGGCCATTTCTGAAGCTGGAACTGGTCCTTCATACTTTAGTGCCGAAATTAATGTAAAAGGTAAAATAATGTATGGATATACATGGGACGTAAGTAACTTAAATGACGATGGAGAGGGCTATTACAGACTCACCTTTAGTTTTGATGAAGGTAATGAAGCCATAGGAACCGCTAGATTTGGTGAGTCCACTCAAATTGTACTTCCAATTGAAGAAGAAACAACTGAAACAAGTAAAACTGTTGAAGAAGGTCCTGGTGGTGGCGGTGTCGGTATTATGGATCATTTAAAAAATCTTACTTATATGGATGTACTTATTGGAGATCCTGTAGGGGAAGCATTAAGTGCCCACAGTTCTAAAGTTGTGACATTTAATATGTATCCAAATCCAACAACATCAACTAAAATAGTTTACATTCAAAATACAACAGGAAACCTCGTGAATATTTATAATACACTTGGTCAAGAAGTATTTAGAACAAAAATTAATAGCTCACATGGAACTCAAACACTTAATTTAAGTGCATTGCAATCAGGATTGTATTTTGTAAAAATTAGTGATGGAAATAATACTTCAGTTAAAAAATTAATTGTGAAGTAATCATAGTATCATAGCACTAAAAAGAAAATTAATAGTTCAATTTTAAATGAAGGCCCTGACAGATTCAATTCGGTCAGGGTTTTCTATTCTAACAACCTTTTGATTGCTGAGAATTCATAAAAATAATTTCTATATTGATTAATATCATCGCCTAAGGTTTTGATATAAAATAAATTAGTTGAATAAATCAAAAAGGATATCATGTCTTTTAAGCTTAAAATAACACTTTTAATACTAGCATTAGGGGTGATGCTTTTAGTTTATGCGGTATGGTATAAGTACGAATATTCGATGGATTATGTTGAAACAGTTCAATTTAATTCGCCAGATCTAGAAGTTACATTATTAATTGCAACACAAGGCAGTTCGTTTAAAAATGAAATTACTAAAAATATTATTAATCATTACCAAAATGATTCCATTTATATTAATGTTATTGATATAACTAAATTACCAGAAATTGATCCCACAAACTATAAGGCAATAGTGATTATTCATACCTGGGAAAATTGGAAACCACCAA
>JAHENA010000047.1 GCA_024643405.1 Flavobacteriales bacterium
GAACGTTATAATGATTTGGTTTTTGAACAATTACCTTCAGTAACAAAACGACAGGTTGTTTTAGAGCCTGCCATGAGAAATACAGCACCTTGTATTTTATATGCTTCGTTAAAAATCCAAAAGGAAAACCCTGATGCTATAATGATTGTGGCACCAAGTGATCATTGGATTGAAGATGAAACTACCTTTTCAAACAATGTGCAAAAGGCTTTTGAGTTTTGTTCAAATAATGATGCTTTAATGACTCTTGGTATTCAGCCTACATTTCCAAATACTGGATACGGTTATATCGAATTTGATAAATCGACTTCTAAGGTTATTAAGCCTGTTAATCAGTTTAGAGAAAAACCAGATTATGAAACTGCTAAACAGTTTATTTCTCAAGGAAATTTTCTTTGGAATGCCGGTATTTTTATGTGGAGCGTAAAAAGTGTTATAGCTGCTTTTAAAAATAATCAACCAGTATTACATGAGTTGTTTAAAACAGGTATGTCCACTTATAATACAGACTTGGAATACAATTTTATTCAAGAAAATTATGCCAAGTCAGAAAATATTTCAGTGGATTATGCCATCATGGAAAGTTCAAAAAATGTCTATGTTATTGCGGCTGAATTTGATTGGAATGATTTGGGTACCTGGGGAAGTTTATATGATAAACTGGATAAAGATACTAGTGGTAATGCCGTAGTTAATACCAGAGTATTAACAGAAGAGGCATCAGGAAATATGATTAGAACTGCCAACAATAAAATTGTAGTCGTTGATGGATTACAAGATTATATTATCGTTGATAAAGAAGATGTCTTACTTATTTACCCAAAAACTAAAGAACAAGATATTAAAAAAGTGCTTCAAAAAGTGAAAGATAAATTCGGTAAACAATATGGTTAAAATTTACTTATGATTTACTTCGATATACCTGCCATGTATGTTCGCTTAAAGCATATTAATTAGATTGTAGATGCCGAATTTTGTAAAAAAATATTTAGTAGATTGCATACGGTATTAATCCGGAATAGGATGCATTTAAATTGTTAGTTTTAAAAATATGGAAGAAAATAAATTCAGCTTTTCAGAAGAAGAAATTAATAAAAAAAACAGTACTGAGCAATCGAAAGTCGAAATTAAAAAGGGCGCACTAGGATTATTTCTCAGCATTAAAAACTTTTTACAAGAATTATTAGATTTTCGAGAAGATACCGATAGAGAGGCAACCGTTGAAGCTATAAAAAATGATATCCATTTTAAAGGTGCGACCGCCTGGATTTTAGTTTGCTCCATATTTGTAGCTTCTATTGGATTAAACGCCAATTCAACAGCAGTAGTTATTGGAGCCATGTTAATTTCTCCACTTATGGGCCCTATTCTTGGAATAGGAATGTCTATTGCTATTAATGATGTTGACACTTTAAGGCGTTCTTTAATAAACTTAGGTACTATGATTGCACTAAGTTTAATAACAGCCTTTTTGTTTTTCTATTTTTTTCCTCTAAGTGAAGATACTTCAGAGCTTTTAGGAAGAGTAAAACCAGATATTCGTGATGTTTTAATTGCCTTTTTTGGTGGTTCAGCACTTCTTATTGCCAGAACTAAAAAAGGTACCATTGCCTCTGCTATTTTTGGGGTTGCTATTGCAACTGCTTTAATGCCACCACTTTGTACGGCTGGTTACGGTTTAGCTAAAGGTAATTGGCAATATTTTGGAGGTGCCATGTATTTATTTACAATCAACACCATTTTTATAGCACTAGCAACTTTCATTATTTTAAAAGTTCTTCGCTTTCCAATGTTGAAGTATGTCAATTCTGCAAAACGTAAACGTATTGGGCAGGTAGCTTCTTTGTTGGCTCTTGTTGTTATGGTGCCTGCCATTTGGACGTTTGTTAATGTGTTGCAAGAAAGTAATTTTAGTAGGGACGCTAAAGCATTTGTCGCTAATGAATTAGTTCAGTTGCCTCATTTTGAATACATAAAAAAGAATGCCATTTATAATTATACAGACCGTAAAAACTCATCAATTGACATCAATACTTTCGGACTGGATGAAATCCCAGAGTCTACTATAAATCTTTTAAAAGGTAGAATGAAAGATTATAGTGCCTTAGCAGGGTCGAGCTTAAATTTCAATCAAAATATATCTAAAAACTTAGATAATTTCAGGTATATGGAAGAATTACGTTCAAGAGATTCTTTGGATTTATTATCACAGACCCAAAAAATATCATTTCTTGAAGGTAAAGTTTCTCAACTATCAAAATTAGAACGTAATTATATTCCTTTTGAAGAATTAACTCAAGAAGTGAAAATAAATTATGAAAATTTGGACCAGTTTTCTTATGCCAGTGTAATCAATACTAATTTCACTAAAATGGATACTATTAATGTGTTTTCTGTTAAATGGAATGATTCCTTAAGTAATGAAAAAGGAAGAGAAAAGGATAGTAAAAAACTTGAACAGTGGTTAAAACTTAAACTTAAATTAGATACGTTAGTAGTAAAACGAGTTAATTAATTACTGCTTTTCTTCAATATACATTTGACGTACTTTTTTCATCAATTCAGATGAATAGACAAAATCAGTAACCACTTTATTGTCGGTTTTAAAAATGGTTTCTTTTGAACCTTCCCAGGCTTTTAAACCATCTTTTAGAAATACAATTTTTTCTCCAATTTCCATTACTGAATTCATGTCATGTGAATTGATTACAGTAGTAATATCATATTCATCCGTAATTTCTCTAATTAAATTATCAATAATAATGGCTGTTTTTGGATCTAAGCCAGAGTTAGGCTCATCACAAAAAAGGTACATAGGTTTATTTACAATAGCTCTAGCAATAGCGACACGTTTTTGCATACCACCAGAAGCTTCGCTAGGCATTTTTTTATGGGCATCAATCAAGTTCACACGTTTTAAAACAAAATCAACACGATCTTCCATTTCGCTTTTGCTTTGTTTGGTAAACATTTTTAATGGAAACATTACATTTTCAGCAATGGTCATAGAGTCAAATAAAGCACTACCCTGAAATACCATGCCAATATCAGCACGCAAATTCCTTTTTTCATCCTCACTTAATTGAGAAAATATTTTTCCGTCATATGAAATACATCCTTCCTCATAATCAAATAAGCCAAGTAAACATTTTATAAAAACAGTCTTTCCTGAACCGCTTTGTCCAATAATCAGATTGGTTTTCCCTTTATCAAAAGTGGTGCTAATTCCTTTTAAAACCTCAATACCATCAAACGATTTATGTATGTTTTTAACTTCTATCATTAGCTCAATAACATTTGGGTTAAAATATAATTTAAAAGGATAATAACGACACTGGTCCATACAAATGAAGTGGTACTTGCTTTTCCTACTTCAAGTGCACCGCCTTTCATAAAATACCCATGATAAGATGGAATGGTTGCTAAAATAAATGCAAAAACAAAGGTTTTAATAAATGCGTATGTTATATGAAAAGGGGTAAAATCTGTTTGAATGCCAATAATATAATCATCAAGAGAACTAAAACCTCCATAAACACAGGCTGCCATACCACCAAGAATTCCTAAAAACATGGCAATGGAAATAACAAAAGGGTAGAGTAACAAGGCAATAAATTTAGGAAACACCAAATAGTTAAGAGAGTTTATTCCCATAACCTCTAAAGCGTCTATTTGTTCTGTTACTCGCATGGTTCCTATGCTAGAAGTAATAAATGAGCCTACTTTACCAGCCATAATAATGGAAATGAATGTAGGGGCAAATTCTAGAATGACAGATTGCCTGGTCGCAAAACCCACCAAGTATTTTGGAATTAATGGATTATCAATATTTAATGCCGTTTGAATCGTTACAACGCCTCCAACAAAAAAGGAGATAAAAGCCACAATACCTAAAGAGCCAATAATTAAGTCGTCAACGTCTTTTAATATCAACTGTTTCATAACAGACCATTTGGTTGGTTTACGAAACATTTCGGCTATCATCAAGAAATAAGCACCAATATAATTAAGGTATGTCATGTTTAAATTTATTAACGCTAAAGTAAAAAAAAGTTAAAGGTATTTAACCTAAATTTTAAATTAAGATGTTTTTAAATCAGTATTTTTGTTGTATTACATATTTAGACTTTCATGAAACATTTAATTTACCTTTTCTTATTGTTCATTGTAATCAGACCATGCTTAGCTCAAAACAGTATTTCAAACAGCCAAATTAATGGTAAATTAGACTTAAATACACGTCCAAAATTAGTAGTTGGGATTGTAGTTGATCAAATGCGCTATGATTATTTAACCCGCTTTTATAAAAGATATGGTGAAGGTGGCTTTAAGCGAATGATGAATGAGGGATTTAATTGTAAAAATAATCACTTTAATTATGTGCCAACTAAAACAGGACCGGGGCATGCGTCCATTTTTACAGGTACAACACCAAAATATCATGGTATAATTGGGAATGATTGGTATGATATGGAAATAGGACATCATGTGGACTGTGTCAGTGATGAAAATGTGCAGCCAATTGGTACTGCCAGTAAAGATGGTCAAATGTCTCCGCATAGAATGTTAACTACCACTTTTGCAGATGAAAATAGATTATTTACCCAAATGCATGGTAAAACAATTGGGATTTCTATTAAGCATAGAGGAGCTATTTTGTCTGCAGGGTATACGGCTAATGCGGCATACTGGTTTGATTATGAACATGGTGGTACTGGTAATTTTATTACAAGCAGTTATTATATGAATGAATTGCCAAAATGGGTTAAAGATTTTAATAAATCAAAGGTTGCTGCTTCTTATTTTAAAGAATGGAATACTTTGTATGATATTAATACTTACATTGAAAGTGGTAGTGATTTAAATACGTTTGAAAGAATTTTTGAAGGTAAAAAAACGGCCACCTTTCCATATGATTTAAATAGTTTAAAGAATCAAAACGAAAATTATAAAATTATCGCAGAATCTCCTTATGGTAATAGTTTAATAACAGATTTTACTATTAGGGCTATCGATGCTGAAGACCTAGGGAAAGATGATATTACTGATGTCTTAACGGTTAGTTATTCAAGCACTGATAAAGTTGGTCATGATTTTGGAGTAAATTCTAAAGAAATAGAAGATACCTATTTAAGGTTAGACCTTGATTTAGAGCGACTTTTGAATGCACTAGATGAAAAAGTGGGTAAAGGAGAATACACCGCTTTTTTAACATCTGATCATGGGGCACCAGATGTCCCCAATTATTTAAAATCTGAAAGAATACCGGCAGGATTGTTTGATGAATCAAAAATGTTTGATGAATTAAATGATTTTCTAAGTAATATGTTTAATGTTAAAAATTTAGTATTAAGCAGAATTAATAACCAAATCTATTTTGATCATAGAAAAATTGAAGAAAATCATTTAAGTCTTGAAAAAATAAAGGAACTGGTTTCTTCAAAATTATTGGAATATGAATTAATTGATAAAGTTTATGTGACTTCAAGTATAAACCAGTTTATAGGAACAGAAGATTATTTAGAGATTTTACTAAGAAATGGGCATCATCAAAAAAGATCAGGAGATGTTTTATTTGTTTACAAAGCTGGTGTGTTTAAAGACGCAGAATGGAATAGAACTGGCACGGATCATCACACGGGATTTAATTATGATACCCATGTGCCTTTATTATTTTTTGGAAAAGGTATAAAACATGGAGAAACCTTAATTAGAACGAATATTACGGATATTGCTCCAACAATTTCAGGATTTTTAGGAATCAGTTTTCCAAACGGTTCTATTGGTCAACCCTTAGAATTTGTGTTAGAATAAATTGAATAAAAGACTTATATATTCAATAATCTCAGTACTTCTTGTATTTGGTATTTATGGTTTTGAACATTTCCTGAAAGAAGAAGATAAAACTCAAATTGTATCTGACGGTCAAAATCCAAAAGCCAGTACAAACGAGTATTTTTTGCCTGCGAGTACCACTGGGCAAATTGTACATCATGAAGGGTATTCACTATCTTATAATGAACCGTTTGAACAGGCTGAATGGGTTGCATATGAATTAAAAAAATCACAACTTTCAGATTCCAATTTTGAAAGACCTTATTTTGAAATTGACAAAGCGGTCAAAACCGGTGCAGCCAATTGGCGTAACTATAAAAATTCCGGTTATGATAGAGGGCATTTATGTCCTGCAGGTGACAGGAATTATAATAAGGCTGTTTATGAAGAGACTTTTTTAACCAGTAATATAAGTCCCCAGGAACATGAATTTAATGCAGGGATTTGGAATACATTAGAACAAAAGGTTCGATATTGGGCGGCCAAATATGATGGTGTTTTTGTAATTACAGGAGGTGTGCTTGAAAATCACTTGAAAACGATTGGTGAAGAACATGTTGCGGTTCCCAATCAATTTTATAAAATAATTTTGGATAATAATAATGGTAAAATAAAAATGATTGCTTTTTTAATGCCCAATAAAAATTCAAATAAAGCACTCTATGAATTTGTAGTTTCTGTTGATGACGTTGAAAGTCTTACCGGAATCGATTTTTTTCCAGCATTGGATGATACGATAGAATCCCGATTGGAAGGGTCAAGCAGTTATAAAAACTGGAGTTTTAATTGAACTTATTCAATATGCCGGTCCAGCGTAGTTTTCTAATGAAGATACCTTGTTCTTCTGTAACCAAAAAAGGTGATTTTTTCTTTTTTGCTTTAAAATAACCGGCCATATAATTTTTAAATAAGGAAAATCTTCGTTTTTTGAAAGCCAGTTTTACACCAGAAATCAAGGTCATAATAAAGCCATAACGCATTTTATACATGGCTTCACCTTGTAAATATTTTGAAGCTTCATTATAACTGATGCCTGTTGGTTTTAAATGTTTTACATGAAGGCCTTCATCTGTTAAAATAGTCCATTTATAATATTTTGCCAGAAGCTCATCAACAGTATCCCAACCCATAGAAGGTTTTAATTTTCCTATTTGAATAAAGCACTCCTTTCTGTAAGTTTTTAGGGCGCCTCTAATATGGTCTCTATTGGTTAAATTTTCCAAAACCCATGTGCCATTTTTTTCGATATAACAAAACCCCGAAACCATTCCTAAACTTTCATTGAACTTAAAATGTTCAGAAATTTGTTCTAAATAATTATCCGGAAAAATTAAATCGGCATCAAATTTACATATGACATCATAATCATTATCTAAAACTTCAAAACCTTTATAAAAGGCATTAATAATCTTTGCTCCGGGCAAATGCTCATTAGAGGATTTTGTATTTACTAATCGAATCCATGAGTATTTACTAGTGTAACTTTCAATAATATCTTGGGTTTCATCCGTTGAATTGTCATTAACAACTACAATTTGTTTTGGTAACAGTGTTTGCCTAACTAAAGAATCTAAAGTAAGACCAATAGAATCTTGTTCATTATGTGCAGGTATAACAATATAAAAATTCAACGCTTTAAGTTTAATACTCAAAGTTAATCTATTTATATCGTTTTAAGGTTTAGATTTTAATTATTGATGCGTTCGGCATAAACAATATAATATCTTGGCGTAAACCAACGCAGTAATGGTCTGATGCCAATTTTTTTTGTAGGATTGGTCCATTTTTGTCGCGCTTTAATTTCCCAACCAGCCTTTTCTAGTAACCAATCAAATTGCCAATCTTCAAATTCATGATAGTGCCTATCGCGCATATCTGTTTTACTTCTATATGCTGAGGAAAACCATAGTCGCAGTGGTATGCTTGCAACTAATTTATTTGTTTGGATGGCTTTTAAAACTGTAAAAGGTGATAATAAATGTTCAAAAATTTCAAAGGCTGTTACGATTTCTGCTTGTGAACTGGTAATTGCTGAAGTGTCTATATCTAAATCTTCCCCTTTGGTGTTTTCAACTTTAAATCCTTCTGAAGACATAATGTTAGAAAATGGATTCTGAACACCTAAATCTAAAATAGTTGAAGATTCAGGAACATACTTTTTTAAAAATTGAATAGTGTGCTTATATCTTTTATTTGGATAGCTTTTGTCGTACATTTTTTTGAATTTCCGCAAAAGCGGTACTATTAATATTTGTAAACAATGGCGTTAATGTGCATTCCTGCCCCTACACTGGCAAATATAATGACATCGCCTTGAGCAAGACTGTGGTTTTCTAACTGATTATTTTTTATTAAATCGTATAAGGTAGGTACGGTTGCCACTGAGCTATTACCTAGTTTATCAATACTCATGGGCATAATATCTTTTGGAGGATCCATTTTAAATAGCTTGTAAAAGCGTTTAATAATGGCTTCATCCATCTTTTCGTTGGCCTGATGAATAAGAATTTTTTTAACATCATTAATAGAAACACCGCTTTTTTCTAGACAACTTTTCATTGCGTTAGGCACATTGGTTAGGGCAAATTCATAGATTTTACGGCCATCCATCTTAATATAGCGCGTGTCCTTGCAAAGGTCCTGATTATTTGAGTTTCCAAAGTACAAATAGTAAGCTTCATCATAAGTAAAACTAGCTGTTTCATGAGCTAAAATTCCTCCATCTTCATCTGTCGCTTCAATGACGGTTGCACCAGCTCCGTCTGAATAAATCATCGAATCTCTGTCATGTTTATCAACAACTCTTGATAAAGTTTCATTTCCAATAACTAGGCATTTTTTGGCCATTCCTGCTTTAATAAAAGCCTGTGCTTGAATAACGCCTTCGATCCATCCTGGGCAACCAAATAAAATATCATAGGCCACACATTTAGGGTTTTTTATACGTAAATTATGCTTTATTCTTGAGGCTAGACAAGGTAAAAGATCACTTTGAATCGTATTATGTTTGACATCACCAAAATTGTGTGCAACTATTATATAGTCCAATTCCTCTCTATTAATTTTGGCATCTGCAATAGCTTTTTCAGCTGCAAAAAAACCTAAATCTGAAGAAATTAAATGATTTTCGGCGTAGCGACGTTCATGAATCCCGGTAATAGCTTTAAATTTTTCAATGATTACAGTATTTTCACTATTAATGGGTGAGCCGTCTGTATTTAAAAAGTGATGTGCGTTAAAACTTTCATTTTTCTCTATAGTACCCGGAATATAGCTTCCGGTACCAGTAATTTTAATATTCATAAATAAAAATTAAGCCTTTAATTTAGTCTTCTTACAAAAGTAATGACTATAAATTAAAGGCAAATTATTTTGTAAAAATTATTACGATGTTCAACACGCAAATTACGCCTCCATATAAGCCTCTATTGGAGCACAGGTGCATATTAAATTTCGGTCTCCGTAAGCATCATCAACTCTTCTAACAGATGGCCAAAACTTATTGCTTTTTACATAGTCTAAAGGAAATGCTGCCGTTTCACGAGAGTATGGAAATGGCCAGTCACTTGCAGTCACCATTTCCAAGGTATGTGGCGCATTTTTTAAAACGTTGTTTTCATTCTCTTTTGACGCCTGGTCAATTTCTTTTTTAATAGAAATCATAGCATCACAGAAACGATCAATTTCCTGTTTGCTTTCGCTTTCTGTAGGTTCAATCATCAGTGTTCCAGCTACAGGAAAGGAAACTGTTGGCGCATGAAAACCATAGTCCATTAAGCGTTTTGCAATGTCAGTTACTTCAATACCATTAGCTTTAAAAGCTCTGCAATCAACAATCATTTCATGTGCAGCTCTACCGCGCTCACCAGAATATAATGTATCAAAACTACCTTGTAAACGATGTTTGATATAATTGGCATTTAAAATAGCAATCTTGGTAGATTGAGTTAATCCTTCTGCGCCTAACATTTTTATATAACCATAAGATATCAAACAGGCTAATGCCGAACCATAAGGTGCCGCAGATATTGCTGTAATCGCTTGTTCTCCACCTGTTTTAACCAATGGATTTCCTGGTAAAAATGGAACCAGTTGTTTTGCAACACAAATTGGTCCAACTCCCGGGCCACCACCACCATGAGGAATAGCGAACGTTTTATGTAAATTGAGATGGCAAACATCTGCGCCAATATTACCAGGATTTGTTAATCCTACTTGGGCATTCATATTGGCACCATCCATATATACCTGACCGCCATTGTCATGAATTATTTTGGTAATTTCTTTGATGGCAGATTCGTAAACACCATGAGTAGATGGATACGTGACCATTAAACAGGATAAATTATCTTTGTGCATTTCTGCTTTTTCACGCAAATCATCGACGTCAATGTTACCTTCATTAGTTGATTTTGTAACAATTACGGTCATCCCGGCCATAACGGCACTTGCAGGATTCGTTCCATGTGCTGAAGAAGGAATTAAGCAGATATTTCTATGATGATCACCTCTAGAATCGTGATATGCTTTTATAACCATTAAACCTGCATATTCACCTTGAGCACCAGAATTTGGTTGTAAAGAAGTTGCTGAAAACCCAGTAATTTCAGTTAATTGGTCTTCTAATTCTTTTAAAACTGTTAAATAGCCTTCCGCTTGTTTGAGTGGTGCAAACGGATGAATATTTCCCCATTTAAACCAGCTTAATGGAAGCATCTCAGAAGCCGCATTTAATTTCATAGTACAAGACCCTAAAGATATCATCGAGTGATTCAATGATAAATCTTTACGTTCAAGTGATTTTATATAACGCATCAATTCTGTTTCAGAATGATAAGAATTGAAGACCTCTAGTGTTAAAAAATCAGTAGTTCTTTGTGTGCTTTTTGAAATATTGTTAGACTCTGATATAGAAGTAACAATTAAAGGTTCCTTTTTAACTGATTCCGCGAAAACAGAAAGGATATAATTAATATCTCTAATTGAAGTTGTTTCATTAATCGAAATAGTTACTGTTTCATCATCAGGGTAAAAGAAATTGACTTTTTTCTCTTTGGCTATTTTTTGAATTTTTTTCGCATCTGTTTTAATTTGAAGTGTGTCAAAATAAGAGGTATTCACTTGATTAAAACCTAATTTAGACAAATATTCAGAAAGTGTTGATGCCGTATTGTGTATTTTATCAGCAATAAACTTTAATCCTTTTGGACCATGATAAACAGCATACATCCCCGCCATAACTGCCAATAAAACTTGGGCGGTACAAATATTTGAAGTTGCTTTATCGCGCTTAATATGCTGCTCCCGTGTTTGTAATGCCATACGTAAGGCTCTGTTGCCATTAGTATCTTTTGTAACTCCAATAATTCTTCCAGGTAAGTCACGTTTGTAGGCCTCTTTAGTAGCAAAATAAGCCGCATGAGGACCACCATAACCCATAGGAATTCCAAAACGTTGGGTTGTACCTACAACGACATCTGCACCAAATTTCCCCGGAGCTTCTAATTTTATTAAACTCAATATATCAGCAGCAACGGCCACCTTAATTTGAGATTCATTAGCTTTACTAATAAATGTTTTGATGTCATTAATTTGTCCGTCTTTTCCCGGGTATTGAATAATAGCGCCAAAAAATTCAGTTGAAAAATCAAACGTATTTTCATTGCCAACAACCAGTTCTATACCAATGGGATTAGCTCTAGTTTGCAACAATGATAATGTTTGGGGTAAAATATTATCTGAAACAAAGAATTTAGTAATATTATTTTTCTTTTGATCACGTTCACGAACTGCAAATAGCAAACTCATGGCCTCTGCAGCTGAGGTGCTTTCATCTAAAAGTGATGCATTGGCAATTTCCATACCTGTTAAATCGGTAATCATGGTTTGGAAATTTAATAATGCTTCAAGTCTGCCCTGGGCAATTTCTGCTTGATAAGGGGTATAAGCAGTATACCATCCTGGGTTTTCAAGAATATTTCTTTGGATAACTGCAGGTAAAATGGTTGGATGATATCCCAAACCAATGTATGTTTTGTGTACTTTATTTTTTTTAGATAATTCCTGAATATGAACCAAATAGTCATGCTCAGACATAGGTTCATCCAAATTTAATGGTTTTTTTAACCTGATATCATCTGGTACAGTTTCATAAATTAATTGGTCTAAGGAATCTACCCCTATGGTTTTTAACATAAGGTTTTGGTCGTCTTCTCTAGGACCAATATGACGCAGTGCGAAAGCGTTTGTATTCATGTATAATGCTATTGAAATTGAGGCACAAAATTACGTAATAATTAGACCTTTTTTAGCTATAAAAGTGAAAGTTTTTAACCAAAAAATGACGTTATTAACACTTTGGTTACTTTTGTAAGATGATTACCTTGAAACAAATATTAAATTTTTATATAAATAGCAGTATTCATGTGGCATTGTCAGTGTTTTCATTGTCCTATATTACCCTACTAGAATTTAATATTTCTTACGATAAGCCAGTTCTATATTTTATTTTTTACGCCTCTATTACAGGGTATAATTTTGTTAAGTTTTTTGAAGTATCAAAATTTGAACATCGAAGCTTGTCAACATGGTTAAAATTAATACAAATTTTTTCTCTTTTTTGTTTTGTTTTGATGGGTTATTATGCTCTCAAGCTTGAGAAAATCACTGTTTTTTATATTGCGGTTTTTGCGGTTTTAACATTTCTATATACGATTCCTTTTATACCAAAAAGAAAGTCTTTTAATAATCAAAGTAATTTAAGGAATATTGGTGGACTAAAAGTTTTTTTAATTGCTCTTGTTTGGGTGGGTGTTACAGTTTTTGTTCCGTTGCTAAATAATCATTTTTCTATTGATCGTGAGGTGGTTATAGTTAGTGCTCAGCGTTTTTTACTAGTGATTATGCTCATGTTGCCATTTGAAATTAGAGACTTGCAATTTGATAGCCTAAAACTCTATACAATACCACAAAATTTGGGTGTAAAACGCACTAAATTGTTGGGTATTTTTCTTGGCATATTGATGTTTGCATTAGAATGCTTCATGCGAGAAGTAAATATAAATCGAGTTATTGCATTGTTGATAATAATTGTTTTGACGGTTTTATTAATTTGGTTTTCAGGAGAAAAGCAAGGCAGATATTATGCTGCTTTTTGGGTGGAAGGAATTCCTATTTTATGGTTGTTTTTAATGCTTTTGGCTAATTGATTTTTTCTTTTTTTAAAGCTTTATCAAATACATTCTTTAAACACTCCTTATTTTTTTTGTCCATGCATCTCACTTTTGATTGTGCTATTATGGAAGAGAGTTTGTTGTTGGTTTTTGCATAGTCTCTACAAGCTTTACAATATAACAAATGTAAATGATGTCTAACTTTTTCCAAGAAGGATGATTCCTTATATTGTGATTTATCGCAAACAAGATTTGCTTCACTGCATGGAATTCCTATTTTAAGTTTTTTGCTCATTATTAAAACCAATTTTCTTTAAGACATAATGCCATTGCAGTTCTAGCTCTATGTATTATTACCCATAAATTAGACGCAGTGATGTTTAATTCATTACAAATATCTTCTGTATCAACACCTTCAATAGTTTTCATTCTAAAAACTTCCGCTTGTTTTTCAGGTAATTTAGATAAACAGTTAAGAATAGCTTCACCCAATTCAGTGTTCTGCATACTGTCTTCGGCGGTCTTGTCAAAAGGATCAGCCACACGTTCTTCCAGCCATTCACCTTCTGTTTCAGAATCATTGTTTGATGTGATTCTTACTTCAGCTTTTCCTTTACTAGAGTTTATTTTTCTGTAATGATCTATGATTTTTCGCTTTAATATGGAAATAAGCCAAGTACGTTCACTTGCTTCACCTTTAAAGTTTTTCATGGATTTTAACCCTGCCAAAAATGTTTCCTGAACCAAATCCTGAGCCATTTCACGGTCGTTAACACGAGAAATAGTATAGTTGAATAAGTAATCGGCATATAAGTCAATCCACTTATTAGGATTTAAAAGGTGTTTTGGCATGAATTAACAATTTTTTATAAAAATAGCATATTAATTCTTGATAATCAATAGGTTTAAAATACATTATCGATATAAAACATCCTAAAGAATTATTTCAATAAACCAGCTCTTTTTAATAAGGCTTCCGGCTGTGGCTCATGACCTCTAAAGCGTTTATAAAGCACCATAGGATCTTCGGTTCCACCTTGAGAAAGTACAATATCCTTAAACTTAGTTGCTACTTCTTTATTAAAAATACCCGCTTCTTTAAAATATTCAAACGCATCTGCATCTAAGACTTCTGCCCATTTGTAACTGTAATATCCTGAAGAATAACCTCCTTGAAAAATATGTGAAAACGCCGTACTCATGCAATTTTCAGGTACATCAGGATATAGTTTTGTATTCTCAAAGGCTTCTAATTCATAGGTTTTTACATTATTAATTTCTGAAGGATTTTTTCCGTGCCAACTCATGTCTAACAAACCAAAACTTATTTGGCGAAGGGTTTGCATACCTTCATGAAAAGTGGCGGAGTCTTTAATTTTTTTAACCAAATCCATTGGAATAAGTTCGCCTGTTTGATAATGTGTGGCAAATAATTCCAAGGCTTCTTTTTCATAACACCAGTTTTCTAATACCTGGCTTGGTAATTCTACAAAATCCCAATAGACACTGGTGCCAGATAAACTTGGGTAGGTGGTGTTCGCCAACATGCCATGCAGTGCATGCCCAAATTCATGGAATAGTGTTGTTACTTCGTTGAATGTAAGCAAAGAGGGTTTGCTTTTTGTAGGTTTGGTAAAGTTGCATACAATAGAAATATGTGGGCGTTCATTTATCCCATTTTTAATGCTTTGTGGCTTAAATGAAGTCATCCATGCCCCATTACGTTTTCCTGGTCTTGGAAAAAAATCTGCATAAAAGATGGAAATTAAATCGCCATTTTCATGGCTCACTTTATAGGTTAAGATATCTTCATGATATTTGTCAATGTTATGGATTTCTTCAAATTGTAAACCATACAATTTTTGTGAAACCTTAAACACACCATCAATCACATTTTCTAATTTAAAATAAGGTTTTAATTTTTCATCATCTAAATCAAACAACTTTTGTTTTAGTTTTTCAGCATAATACGCACCATCCCATTTTTCTAAAAGGTCAATACCGTCTAATTCTTTAGCAAAGGATTCCAACTCTTTAAATTCGCTTAAGGCTGCTGGTTTTGCTTTTTCCAATAGCTCATTTAAAAAAGATTCTACTTTTTCAGGCGTTTTTGCCATGCGCTCTTCCAAAACAAAATGGGCATGGGTTTTATACCCTAAAAGTTGGGCTCTTTCAAAACGAAGTTTGGCAATATTTAAAACGTTTTCTTGGTTGTCTAGTGCATCGTTATGAAAAGCTTTCTTACCAGATGCTATGGCTAGTTTTTTACGTAATACCCTGTTATCGGCATAGGTCATAAACGGAATGTAACTTGGGTAGTCAAGGGTGAATAACCAGCCTTCTTTATTTTTTGATTCGGCCAATTGCTTTGCCGCTTCAACGGTGCCTTCGGGTAAACCAGACAAGTCGTATTGGTTTGTTATTAGCATTTCAAACTTATTAGTTTCAGCCAATATATTTTCTCCGAACTTAAGTTTAAGTTGACTTAATTTTTTGTCAATTTCTCTAAGTTTTAATTTTTTATCTTCAGGCAAATTGGCACCGTTTCTAGAAAAACTTTTATATTTTTTATCCAGAAGGGTTGCTTGTTCAGTATTTAAATTTAACGATTCCTTGATGTCATAAACTGATTTGACTCGTTTGAACAAAGTTTCATTCAAAGCAACGTCGTTACTGAATTCTGTGAGTAGTGGTGAAACTTCTTGAGCAATTTTTTGAATTTCATCATTTGTTTCTGCCGAATTGAGATTAAAAAAAACACTTGAAATTCTATCCAATTGTTCTCCCGAAAAATCTAGTGCTTCAACAGTATTTTTAAAAGTAGGACCGTCTGGATTGTTAACAATAATATCAATCTCTTTTTTAGCTTTTTGAATAGCCGATTTAAATGCTGGAAGAAAATGGGCGTTTTTTATTTTTGAAAATGGCGCAGTATCAAAGAGTGTTTCAAATGGTTTTGCTAAAATATTTTTCGTCATTTTGTAAGAAATTTTGATATGCTATGCGCGCATAGCTTTTTTTTTGTATGTTTGTCAATATTGTTTTTGAAAAGTGACTAATTCAAATTAATAGCCAAAGAAACCTCGAATATATTCGAGGTTTTTTTATTTTAATTCTTCAGAAGATTTAATCACCATTTGTTTTAAGCCTTCTTTATAAACAAGAATTTTATCCAGTACACAAGAATCATGTGAGCCAATAATTTGTGCAGCCAAAATACCTGCATTTTTGGCGCCATTTAGAGCAACGGTTCCAACCGGTACGCCTCCTGGCATTTGTAGTATAGAAAGAATAGAATCCCAACCATCAATGGAATTACTACTTTTTATAGGAACTCCAATAACGGGCAGAGGAGATAAAGAGGCAATCATTCCTGGTAAATGTGCGGCACCACCGGCGCCAGCTATGATTACAGAAAATCCTCTTGAATGTGCATTTTTACCGTAATCAAATAATTTTTCCGGTGTTCTGTGGGCCGAAACAATATCAACTTCAACAGTAATATCAAAACCCTTTAAGATATCTATCGCGTCTTGCATCACTGGAAGATCACTTTTACTCCCCATAATAACTCCTACTTTACTCATAATTTTATTTTTATTTTGAAATTACCTTAATAGTGCTTTTTACTTCTTCAGCAATTTTTCTTGCTTCATTTAAATCTTTATGAACTATGGTTACATGCCCCATTTTTCTAAAAGGGCGAGTTTGTTTTTTGCCGTATATATGAGGGGTTACCCCTTTCATTTTCATGATAGATTCTATATTTTGATAAACTACATCACCACTATAGCCCATTGCCCCAACAAGGTTCACCATAACACCGCCAACTTTACTGTCTGTGACACCTAGGGGTAAATCTAAAATAGCGCGAATATGTTGTTCAAATTGAGACGTGTAATTTGATTCTATGGTGTGATGTCCTGAATTATGAGGTCGTGGGGCTACTTCATTGATAAGAATCTCATCATTTTCAGTTTGGAACATTTCTACGGCTAAAAGGCCAACGTGCTTAAAAGCAGCAGAAGTTTTTAAAGCAATAGCTTCGGCTTTTTTTGCGACTTCTTCAGAAATTCGTGCCGGACAAATCACATATTCTACTTGATTCGCTTCAGGATGAAATTCCATTTCAACAACAGGATAGGTTTTTGTTTCTCCAGAAACATTTCTAGCAACAATAACAGCCAATTCATTTTTAAAAGGGACCAGCTCTTCAGCAATACATTCTACGTTTGGCAAGCCATTGAGGTCTTCAAAAGATTTAACCACTTTTACACCGGTACCATCATATCCAAACTGCGCGCTTTTCCAAACAAAAGGAAAGTTTAATCCTCCGTGATTTATAGTTTCCTTAATTTCAGAGGTATAAGCAAAACGAGAAAATGTTGCTGTCGGTAAATTATTATCAATATAAAATAATTTCTGTTTGGCCTTATTTTGAATAGTTCGTAAGGTTTTTGAAGCGGGATATACTTTTATGCCTTCTTTTTCAAGATCTTCCAGAGCGTCTACATTAACGTTTTCAATTTCAATAGTCAGTACATCGACTTGTTTTCCAAAGTTATAGACATCATCATAATTCATCAAATTACCAAGATGAAATTCATCACAAGCTATTTTACATGGAGCCTCATTACTAGCCTCTAGTACACTTGTATAAATATCAAATTTTCTGGTGTCATAAAGCAACATTTTGCCCAACTGACCACCGCCAAGAATACCTAATTTAAAATTTGATGAAAAGTAATTCATGCGTTTATTTTTACTAAAATCAATTAAGGATACGCAAAAATACATTTAAATATGAAATTACTTCCTAATTCCTAAATCAAAAAATCGGTATTAGTCATTCAATTCCTTAACTTTGCAACTTTCAAAAAAACAAGAATGGAAATTAAACTTCACGACAAATATTTCAAACCGTTTATTTCTGCGCAAGAAATAGATAGTGCTATTGAACGTATGGCCAATAATATTTACCAGGAAATAGGCGATGAAATCCCTGTATTTGTAGGTGTTTTAAATGGCTCATTTATGCTAGTGAGTGATTTTGTTAAGAAGTATCCTAAACCTTGTGAAGTGACATTTATAAAATTGGCTTCTTATGAAGGTGTTAAATCAACTGAAGATATTCAACGCTTAATTGGCTTAACTCAAGATTTGAAGGGTAGAACAGTGGTTGTTTTGGAAGATATTATTGACACAGGTAATACGCTTTCTGAAATTTATAGAATATTTCAAAATGAAGAGGTGAAATCTCTTAAAATTGCGACTTTATTCTATAAGCCAGAGGCCTATAAAAAAGATTATAAATTACATTATATAGGTATGGAAATTCCTAATAAATTCATAGTAGGGTATGGCCTTGATTATGATGGTTTGGGAAGAAACTTGCCTGAAATTTATCAAATAAAAGAAACACAGCATATGACAAATTTAGTGCTATTTGGTCCTCCAGGTGCAGGAAAAGGAACTCAAGCTAATTTTTTAAAAGAAAAATATAATTTAGTACACATCTCAACAGGTGATGTTTTTAGATTTAATATAAAAAATGAAACGGCTTTAGGGATGCTTGCTAAATCTTTTATGGATAAAGGTGAATTAGTGCCAGATCAGGTAACCATTGATATGTTGAATGCTGAAGTAGAAAAGAATGCCGATGCTAATGGATTTATTTTTGACGGGTTTCCAAGAACCAATGCACAAGCTGATGCTTTAGGTAAATTAATGGAAAGTAAGGATTCGTCTATCAGTGCTATGATTGCATTGGAAGTTGATGATGATGTTTTAGTGAAGCGTTTATTAGAACGCGGAAAAACCAGCGGTAGACCAGATGATGCTGATGAATCTATTATTAGAAACAGAATTACTGAATATTATAATAAAACAGCCATTCTAAAAGACTACTATTCTGCCATTGGTAAATATTACGGCGTAGATGGCGTAGGCAGTATTAAAGACATTACAGCGCGATTAAGTGCCGTTATTGATAAATTATAAGGCTTCAAAGGGTTTAAACTTTATACTTTAAACTTTAAAATTTTAAACTCAATTATGACCGAAGGGAATTTTGTTGATTATGTAAAAATGTATGTTACGTCTGGTAATGGGGGTAAAGGTTCGTCGCATCTGCATCGTGAAAAATTTATTGAAAAAGGGGGGCCAGATGGTGGTGATGGTGGTCGTGGGGGTCATGTTATTATTAAGGGTAATTCAAATTTATGGACCCTACTTCATTTAAAATTTAAAAAGCATATTAAAGCAGGTCATGGTGATCATGGCGGTAGTAGCAGAAGTTTTGGCGCAGATGGGGAAGATGCATATGTAGAAGTGCCTTTAGGAACTGTGGTAAGAGATACTGAAAGTAATGAAATCATTTTTGAAATCACTGAAAATGGTGAAGAAAAAATTATTGCTAAAGGAGGAAAAGGAGGTCTTGGTAACTGGCATTTTAGAACCGCTACCAATCAGACACCACGATATTCACAACCAGGTATTCCGCTTGAAGAAAGACATATTACTTTAGAGTTAAAAGTTTTGGCAGATGTAGGTTTAGTTGGATTTCCAAATGCAGGAAAATCAACGCTTTTGTCTGTTATTACCTCGGCAAAACCAAAAATTGCTGATTATGAGTTTACTACACTGAAGCCTAATTTAGGAATTGTTCAATACCGTGACTTTCAAACTTTTGTAGTAGCCGATATTCCTGGAATTATTGAAGGCGCTGCTGAAGGACGAGGACTTGGGCATTATTTCTTAAGGCATATTGAGCGTAATTCTATCCTGTTATTTTTAATTCCTGCGGATGCGGTTGATATTAAAAAACAATATGATATTCTTTTAGATGAACTGCGTCGTTATAATCCTGAAATGCTTGATAAAGAGCGTATTATTGCTATTTCTAAATGCGATATGCTGGATGATGAATTAAAAGCAGAATTGAAAAAGGAACTCGATAATGAATTACCCATCCCTTATTTGTTTATTTCATCGGTTGCACAGCAAGGATTAACCGAGTTGAAGGATACCCTTTGGAAAATGCTTAATCATTAAATTCTTTTTTTATAGCATGAATTAGAATCCTGAATTAATTTCAAATCGTCAGATACAGTTCATGGAACTATATTTTTAATTAACTTTAATCAAAAATAATAAACATGAAAAGAGTATTAATTTTAGCCTTTCTTTTTGGTGTCATTTCCTGTGCTCCCATAAGAGTTAATTATGATTATGATCGGGAAACTAATTTTTCCAAATACAAAACATATAACTATTACAGTGATATGAAAACGGGTTTGAGCGAATTAGACACCAAGCGTTTTTTAGAAGCCATTGACGCTAAATTGGAGACTTTAGGAATCACCTATTCAGAAACACCGGATTTTTTTATTGATATAAAAAGTATGACGTTTCAAAATAATCAGCAAAGTTCGGTTGGTGTTGGAGTTGGCGGTTCTGGAAGCAATATGGGTGGAGGTGTTTCATTTGGAATTCCAATTGGGCAGTCAACTATGAATAGACAAATTACTATAGATTTTGTTGATGAAAATTTGAAGCAGTTATTTTGGCAGGCAGTGTGTGAGTCCAGTTATAGTCCAAACAGGATACCAAAAGAGCGAGAAGCACAGTTAATAGCCATTGCAGATAAAGTGTTTTTGGGGTTTCCTCCAAAGAAATAATCTTTCAAATTTTATTGTTTTCATAACATAAGGCTTTCTGTGATTGCGTTTTGTTTTTGTAATTTTGAGAAAACTTAAATTTATGAATTCATTACAAAATAAAGTGGCTTTAATAACAGGTGGAACTAAAGGAATAGGATACGGAATAGCTCATGCACTACTTAATCAGGGAATTAATGTTGCGATTACAAGCAGAAATATTTCAAGCGCACAAAAGGCGGCTGATGCACTTAATTCTAATTCAAAGACAGGTGCCAGGGCTATTGGAGTTGAAGCAGATGTAAGAGATTATTCAAGCCAAAAAAGTGCTGTTCAAACTACTTTAGAACATTTTAACCAATTAGATATTGTAATTGCAAATGCAGGCTTAGGTCATTTTGCAAGTATTGAAGACCTGACTTTGGAACAATGGCAAGAAACCATAGATACTAATCTAACAGGGGCATTTTATACTATAAAATCAAGTGTGGATGCTTTAAAAAAATCAAAAGGATATTTTATTACTATTTCAAGTTTAGCAGGCACTAATTTTTTCGAAAACGGTTCAGCGTATAATGCCAGTAAATTTGGTGTGACAGGTTTCACACAAGCGGTCATGTTAGATTTGCGTAAGCATGATATTAAAGTAAGTACCATTATGCCAGGTTCTGTGGCAACTCATTTTAATAATCATACACCAAATAATAATGATTCATGGAAAATACAAAGTGAAGACATTGGTGAATTAGTTGTTGATTTAATTAAGATGAATCCAAGAACCTTACCAAGTAAAATTGAGGTACGACCAACTTTGCCACCTTCAAAATAGTACAAATCCCGCTGATGCGGGATTTGTTTTTTTATTCCACAATAATACGTGTTCCTTCACTATGACCGCTGAATTCTGGTGCGTACATACTTTGAATAGTGGTGATTCCGTTGCTCATGTCACCTGCATTGTTAACCCGTAAATCATATTCAAAAACAAAAACACCTTTTGGTAAATAATCAAAAAAGAAGTTTGTTGAGGCATCTTTAGTACTTTCATAGTAGCCCAAGCCATCCTGCCATTTGTATTGTGATAACACATTGACAGGTTCTAATCCTGAAGCCCGCATATCCTTCATATGGATAAATTCCATGGCTCTGTCGCTTTTTAATTCAATACGAACACGCACTAAATCCCCAACTTTTAATTTGGTTTCAGGTGTTATTTCTGAAATTTGTTCGCCTGTTCCTGTGTTTGTTTTAAGGAAGAGCTTTTTCTTTAACTTAAGTGGCGTTTCTGCTGAAGTGATTTTATCTAAATCTTCAAAATACTGCCAATATAAACTTCCCCATGCAATACCATTTCCTTTTTTAGTGAGCGTTACTTTTGCCATTTCTGGTTTAATATCTGATGGAGACCATGACGTTTTATAATATCCTGTACCGGCTTCAATTTTTATATCCTCTAATTTAGAAGGCTCTATTTTTTTGCCTCCAATAACGACATCAACCATATCCGTAACAGACAGCCAATCACTTCCGTTCAGCAATAAAGCATAAACGGCTTCCGTAGTAGCTTTGGTAGTTTTCCATTGATTGGTTTGCTTATTTTTAAGGAGCCAGATTTTTAAATTATCAATGGTTTTAGTGTCATTTTCAATTTCTTGAAACGCTTCAATTAATAAGGCTTGGGTTTCAACAGGTGCCTGATACCAGTACCATGAATTGGTATTTTCTTTCCAGTACATCCCTAATTCGTCAGACGTTATACTATTTTCTTTAAGCGATTTTAAAATTTTTGCAGATGTTGTTTTGTCACTTAATCGTTCAGAAATTAACGCCATGAGGCCTTTAGAATATAGCGAACGGCTTAACCAATACTTTTTAATTTGAGAATGGTAATAATTAATGATTTCTTCAACTTCATTAGACTTTTTAATGTCTGGAAAGAAACTGCGCATGTATAAATAATGCAATTGCGTGTAGCTTAAATGGTCATTACTCAAGACCACATGAGGGTTGTATTTTTTAAGATCTTTATATTCTTTTAAAAATTCATTATCTAGAAATTTGAGGGCGCGTTCAATCATTTTAGAGTTTAACGTGGTTTCAACACCAAGTTTATTCAAATGTCCAAAACCAGTAATGATGTGTTGCGTAATATATCTGCTGTCGGGTCCTCCATTAAACCATGGCCAGGCACCAGAACCCATTTGATTGTTTTCTAGTTTGCGTATAGCAGATTCTAATTCATAATTCATTTTATTTAAATCGAACAATAAAGCGATGCGTTTTTTCTGTTCAGTTTCACTTTGGGCATCTCGTAACCAAGGTGTTTCTTGAATAAGAATGGATTTTAATTCTTCATTTTTTTCAAGATTTGAAAGCAATGCGTCTTGAGATTTCCACTGATTAAATACTTCCTGAACTCTTGGGTTTGAATGGGCTATATGACTCGCTAAGGCATTGGCATAATAACGGGAAAAGGTTTGCTCGTTACATTCATACGGGTATTCCATTAAATAGGGTAATGCCTGCACCGCATACCAAGCCGGATTGGAAGTCATTTCCAAAGTTAATTTATGGTTTTTAAGTGTTGTTGAGGTATTGGTTTTTAATTTATCAAGGGTGAAGGTTCTGGTTTGGTCTGAACGAATCCACATAGCTAAAGTCTCCGTTACT
>JAHENA010000048.1:0-3618 GCA_024643405.1 Flavobacteriales bacterium
TTAGTTGTATTATCAGCAGACAGGCCTAAACATTTGATTGAAATAGGAGATGGGCAAACCATTAACCAAAAATATGTGTTTCAAAATCATATTTTATATTCTGCAAATCTTAAACTTGATTTAAAAGATGAAAAAAATATTCCTTTATCAGAAGATTTGCCTATTATGAAAAATTTGGAGGATAAATTGGAACGTTTTCTTGGATTTCAAAAGGATATTCAAACGCATAATGAAATTGAAATTAATACCTCTATAAATACTGCAATTATTGAAAAGGGTCCGGTTCATATAAATATTCCATTTGATGAGCCACTTTATGAAACGGTTAATAAGGAAAGTATTGAGACAAAAAGTACAGATGTTATTTTAAAAGAAAAACCTGTTGATTCATATGCTTTGCAAGAATGCTATGAATATTGGAATACGGCAACTAAAAAAATGATTTTAGTCGGTGTCAATCAACCGAATCAGATAGAACAAAAGTGGTTAGATGATATCGCTAAGGATGATAGTGTTATTGTTTTTACTGAAACCACATCTAATTTACATGATGACAGTTTTTTTCAAAGTATTGATCAGTTAATAGCACCTTTAACTGAAGAAGAACAAATCAATTTACAACCAGAAATTCTTTTAACGTTTGGAGGTATGATTGTTTCAAAAAAGATAAAATCCTTTTTAAGGAAATATCAACCGAAGCATCATTGGCATATTGATAAGAAGAAAGCTTATGATACCTTCTTTTGTTTGAGTTTGCATGTTGAGGCAACACCAAATCAGTTTTTTGAAGCTTTATTGCCTAAAATAACACATTATGTAAAAAGCGATTATAAAGAAACATGGTTGGCAGTGAAAGCGAAGCGATTAGAAAAGCATAATCTTTATCTTAAAAAGATGCCTTTTTGTGACTTTAAAGTCTTTGATTCTATTTTAAAATCAATCCCAAACCAGTCAATTTTACAGGTTGGTAATAGTTCTGCAATACGTTATACCCAATTATTTAGTCTTAATAAAACATTACACGTTTATTGCAATAGGGGTACAAGTGGTATAGATGGAAGTACAAGCACAGCTGTGGGCTTTTCAGTTGTCAGTAAAAGGAGAACCGTTTTGATAACTGGCGATTTAAGTTTTCTATATGAT
Source organism: Flavobacteriales bacterium (assembly GCA_024643405.1). GTDB lineage: Bacteria > Bacteroidota > Bacteroidia > Flavobacteriales > Flavobacteriaceae > Yeosuana. The sequence goes on from JAHENA010000048.1 coordinate 1,144, forward strand.
AGCAACGGATTATGGAATAATTATATGCCTAATAATTTTAGAATTATCGTCGTTAATAATCAGGGTGGAGGTATTTTTAGAATTCTACCTGGTCAAAAAAATACTCAAAATTTTGATACATTTTTTGAAACTCAACACAATTTAAATGCAAAATATCTTAGTAAAATGTACGGTATTGAATATTTAAGTGTAAAAACTGAGCAGCAATTAAAAAATAAACTAGAAAACTTTTATTCAGAATCTTACAGACCTAAGTTGTTAGAAATATTCACACCTAGAACAATTAATGATGAGGTTCTTTTAAAATATTTTGATTTTTTGGTTTAAAAAAGGATTTTGTTTATAGACTATAAAATTTAAAAAGCACCGCATAATAGCAGTGCTTTTTTATTTTAAAAAACTTGAATATCACTACCTTTGCAGCATGATACATTTAGGAAAAATAAACACATTAGAAATAATTAGAGAGGCAGTTCAAGGACTATACATAGCAGATGAAGACGGAAATGAAGTATTACTGCCCAATAGATATGTGCCTGAAAATTTTAAAATTTGGGATAAAATTGATGTTTTTGTTTATTTAGATAATGAAGAACGCCAAGTAGCAACTACTGATAAGCCCTATATTCAATTAAATGATTTTGCATTATTACGTTGTAATCAAATAACAGATTATGGTGCTTTTTTAGATTGGGGTTTAGTAAAAGAATTGTTTTGCCCGTTTAAAGAGCAAGCTTTTAAAATGAAACCTGGAGGTTGGTATCTGGTGTATTGTTATATGGATGAAAAAACAAATAGGTTAGTGGCATCAAGCAAAACCAATCAGTTTTTAGATAACAAAAAGCTTACTGTAAATGAGTTTGATGAGGTTGATTTAATTGTGTCTCATCCTTCGGAGATTGGTATGAATGTTATTGTTAATAAAATACATGCAGGTTTGATTTATAAGGATGCCATTTTTAAGGATTTAAGTATTGGTGATAAATTAAAAGGCATAGTAAAAAAGATACGTCCGGGCAACAAACTGGATATTTCCTTAGGGAAAATTGGTTATAGAAACATTGAGCCTAACGCAGAACTGATTATGCACGAATTACATGATAATAGTGGGTTTTTAAATCTAACTGACAAATCAGATCCTGAAGAAATAAAGGCACAACTCCAAATGAGCAAGAAAAATTTTAAAAAAGCGGTGGGAACACTTTATAAACAACACTTAATAGAAATAAAATCGGACGGGATTTATTTAGTTTAATGTATCATGATATATAATGACACCATAGTTGCTCTTGCTACACCTTCTGGCGCAGGTGCTATTGCTGTTATCAGATTATCTGGAAAAGAAGCAATTAGCATTGCGGAAAAACATTTTAAATCTGTTTCTAATAAGCGGTTAAGCAAACAAGCCACCCATACGATTCATTTAGGTCATATTGTAGATGATGAAAAAACCATTGATGAGGTGTTGGTTTCAGTATTTAAAGATCCCAATTCATATACAGGAGAAAATGTAGTAGAAATATCTTGTCATGGTTCCCATTATATCCAACAGGAAATCATTCAATTATTTTTAAGAAACGGATGCAGAATGGCGACTGCAGGGGAGTTTACCTTACGTGCTTTTTTAAATGGGAAATTAGATTTAAGTCAGGCCGAAGCGGTTGCGGATTTAATAGCCAGTGATAATGAAGCCTCTCATCAAATTGCGATGCAACAAATGCGTGGTGGATTTTCTTCGGAAATAGCAAAACTACGCGAAGAACTTTTAAACTTTGCTTCACTTATAGAACTGGAGCTGGATTTTGCTGAAGAAGATGTTGAGTTTGCTGATAGAACCCAATTCAAAGCTTTAGTGGAACGCATAACGTTCGTTTTAAAGCGGTTGATAGATTCTTTTGCTGTTGGGAATGTAATAAAAAATGGTATTCCAGTGGCTATTGTTGGTGAACCTAATGTAGGTAAATCTACCCTTTTAAATGCCCTTTTAAATGAAGAACGTGCCATCGTATCAGAAATAGCAGGAACCACTAGAGATACTATTGAAGATGAAATTTCAATAGGAGGTATAGGGTTTAGATTTATTGATACTGCCGGAATTAGAGATACTATGGATGTGGTTGAAAGTATTGGTATCAAGAGAACTTTTGAAAAAATTGATCAAGCTCAAGTAATTATTTATTTGTTTGATAGTACACAGTTTAATATATATAGTTCAGAATTTAAAGTGGAACTTGAGAAAATCAAAAATAAATATCCTCAAAAACCACTTATTGTAATTGCTAATAAAATCGATCAAATTGATGATTCTCAAATAGCTTTAATGCAAAAGGAAATTCCAGAAATACAATTGTTATCAGCAAAAACGGGTTTTGGGGTTGAACATTTAACCATGTTACTTCTCAATTTAATTAATACGGGTGCTCTAAGAAATAATGAAACTATTATAACGAATTCAAGACATTATGATGCGCTCAT
>JAHENA010000048.1:3718-23215 GCA_024643405.1 Flavobacteriales bacterium
AGGTTATCAAAAAATATGAAGTCAATAAAGATATTAATGGTGAGAATATTAATAATCCCACTGTCGATCAAACAAATATAAATATTGAAACCCGTACAAAAGTAAATGAAAAGGAACGTTTAAGATTAGCAACTGAAGTCAAAGCAAAAGCAGATGAAGAAGAACGAATAAGATTAGCAACTGAAGCCAAAGCAAAAGCAGATGAAGAGGAGAGAATAAAATTGTCAGTTGAATCTAAAGCAATGGCTACCCAAACAGAAGCAATCAATAAGGCAGATAAAATTAATCCACATATGGATAAAATTAAACAGCCTGATTTTATTCAAAAAAATAAAGAATTAAATATTCAAACCAAGTTTGACCAATATGGAAGTCTATATGAAACTTCAAGTAGTAATTCTCCAGTTAAGGCTCTATTTAATAAGGGCCAAAAGTGTATAGTTAATAGCTATTTAGGGAACAATAAATTTAAAATTGAATATAAAAATTGGGTTGGCTATGTAACTTCTGAATATTTAGTATTAAATAAAGAACTTGAAGATATCATACAAAAGTATGAAGAATCCCTAACTGTTAAAATTAAAACAGATGATATTGAAATACCTCAAGAAGAATTAAATTTTGTTCAAACTCAGGAAAAAAATGACGAAGTAGAATCTGTGGAATTTGATTTAAAACAAGAACCTAAAGAGGAACAAGTCAAAACTGAAGATAAAACAAATCAACAAAGTGTCGATATTAAAAGGTTAGAATTAAGATTTACTTGTCACTATCAGATGAATGAAATAGATGATTTTTATAAAGAGAAGCTTGTTAAAACTGAAAATTATGAGGTTAATAATCATTTGAAAATTGAATTATATAGAATTGGAAATAAGAGACATGTTTTTATAAATTTTGATGGTAATTTAGGATGTGCCAGTTATTTTAGCCATAACAGGTCTTATGCGAAAATTAAGTTAGAGAATAATACGGTGGTTACTATTTACCATTCATGGAATGTAGATTGCGCCAATTTTAGTTTAAAAGGTATTCTAACAAATTCTTCAATATCAAAACTAAAAGAATCTCCAATAAAATCAATTAAGCTGCAAGGAACTAAAGACTTTATACAAATAGAAGAGGTGACGTATAAAGAGTTTTTTATGGATAAATTGGAGTGTTTAGATTAAAAAAAGTGATAAAAAATTTTATAATAAGTCAATATGTCTTGAAAAACATGTTAACATTTATTAAAGAGAAACGCCTGTTTATCAAAGAGTTCAAATAAAATTCTTTCTAAAATGTACTTTTTTGTTAAAAAATCCGATAAAATGCTTGTTTTATACGATTAATTGCATATATTTGCCTTGTTGAACACTCAAATCTTAGACATGAAAATAAAAATTATACTATTCAGTTTCAGTTTTTTCTTAGTAACTGGTATTGGTTTTGCTCAAAAAGAGAACGAGCCAAAAAGTATTATTAACGAAAAAGTAGCTATTAAAAAATATCATAATAAAGAAGAATTAGAGCGCATGCAAAAGGGTGAGTTATTAACACTTTATGTAGAGCGTATAGAAAGTTTAATTGAAACCTTGCCTTATATTTCATTTGCAACCAAACCGGGAATTACCATGTCAAATTTGGGTATTCCTAATGATAAGGATAACAGAAAAATATTAGATAAAAAATTTGAAGCAACCAAAGACTTTCTGGAAGCCAACCATGAATTTCAAAAATCAATCCTACCATATTCAGATACAAACAATTTAATTTCGGCTATTTTATTTTATGAAGAAATTATGAAGTCTTTACACGAATATAGCGAATTTCATTAAAATTTAATTTTCTTAATTAAAAGAATATAAAGTCTTAGTATATAACGTACTAAGACTTTTTTTTGAGCTATTCTTTTGGTATTTTAAATAATGTTCAGAATAAAATTTTAATCTCTTGACTTTATGCGCATTTTAAGATTATATGGCATTTAGCTTATTATGGATAATTACAAATCCTATATTTTTATAAACCTAAAAAAGTGCATTTCGTCGATAAAAATAATCCATAAATAATATATTTTATGTATTTCATCGAAAAAATTGGTATTTCATAGGATTTTTTATATTTTTGATAAATAATTAGATGAAAAATCTGATTGAGTTTTTTTAACTATAAAATATTTAACTATGAAACGCTTGACTCAAATGTTATTATTGGTATTCCTTGTTGTTTTTGGGAACACCTTTGGGCAACAAGAAAAAGGAATCAAAGGCCAAAATAATTGGTTACATAATTGGACCGATTTTAAACCTAATCAACAAGATTACGATAGTCCTACTCAAATATTAACCGGTAATATAACTAGGGATACTAAACTATCTAAAAGAGATATATACTTATTAGTAGGAAATGTTTTTGTGACCAATAATGCGATCCTTACAATTGAACCCGGAACAGTAATATTAGGAGATTATGCTTCGAAGGCATCTCTGACTATTTCAAAAGGAGCTACTTTAATTGCTGATGGCTTAGAAACTGACCCTATTGTTTTTACTTCAAATAGGAGTGTTAAAAGAGCTGGTGATTGGGGAGGTATAATTATTTTAGGTGATGCACCTTCAAATAAATTTGGTAACGGCTCTGTAGCTTCATTTTACACGGATCTTTCATCAGCTGCCTACGCAAATACAAATTATGGCGGCATAAATATTGAAAGTAACTCAGGCGTTTTAAAATATGTTCGTATAGAATATGCGGGTAAACGTATAAAGAATGATGAGTATTTTAATGGTTTATTATTGGCTGGTGTTGGAAATAAAACAGCCATTGAAAATATAATGATTAGCTATTCGGCCGGAAATTCATTTGAAGTTTGGGGTGGTGAAGTTAATATGTATAAGCTCGTTTCCTTTAGATCAAACAGAAATGATTATAGATTTAATTTTGGAGCACAATGTAAATTGGATAATTCGTTAGCTATAAGATCTCCATATGTATCTAGCAGCAATGGAGCGAGATGTATGCAAATTATGTCTTATGATACTAAGGAGGGAGTTGACTTTAGTAAAAAAGGAACTTCTGTAATAGCAAACAATTTAACATTGGTAAATTATAGTGAAAATTTAAAATCAGATATTGAAAAGGGTCTGGTTAAAGAAGCAGTTTATGTAGGTGAAAATGCATTGCTTGCTATGAATAAAAGTGTTATTTCAGGCTTCAATCCAGCAGTATTACTACAAGATAAGATTAGAGTGAATCAGGAAAATTTAGAAAAAATTAAGTTTGAAAATATGTATTTCAATAATTGTAATGGAAATATTTTTGTTGAAAATAATGCTAATAATGAAGATCTGGAGAATTGGTACGGTAACAGTGCTTTCTTTAATGTGTACGCTAAAAGTTTTAATTCAGAAACCTTTATTGATTTAAATAACGAGAAAAGACCTGACTTTAGATTACGAATTAATAAGATAATAGCCACCAACGATCTTGATCCAGATTTAAGAATTGATTAAAGAAAATTATAATAATCTTATTGACAGAAGAAGACTTTAGAGTCAATATTAATTGATTTTAAATTTAAGCGCTTTTTTTGATTAAACAGTAACTATTGAATATATTAATTATTAAACCTGAAATATTATATTATGACTATGAAGGCTTCAGGAGGTTTATTTACTAATGAATATCATATCTAATGAGAAATTTTACTATTTTTAAAATGGTCCTTTTATTGGTTTTAGCTTACGCGAAAACTATGGATGCTCAAATAGTTATTGGTACACCTAATTTAGGTTTTAGTCAGGCTTGTGCAAGCGCGTCATTTAATACTTATTATGCAACATTTTCGTTTTCACCACCATCTAATTTGGGTGGAACAAATCAATTTATAATTGAACTATCTGATGCAACTGGAAGTTTTTCAAGTCCTACAGTGGTCTTTACTTCAGCCCAAGGAGCAGTCACAACGTCTCCAGCAACTTTAGGTTTTGCCATACCAGTTACAACTGGTGGGGAATCATATAAGGTAAGAATTAAAAGCACAAATCCAGTGGCAACCAGTACAGGTTCTATATCATTTCCTGCTTATTATAAAATACAAGACGAACCCTTTACTATTAATAATTTAATTGCTACTGGTTCATTTTGTTCAGGTGGGAGTTATTTATTGTCCATTGATAACCCGGGAACGGGATCAAACAATTCACCATTACAATATCCATCATTGACTTTTAATTGGTATAGAGAAACCAGTCCAACAACCTCGGTATTTGTTGCTACAGGACCTAGTTTGTCAGTTACTCAAGCAGGAACCTATTTTGTTGAAACAAATTATGGCACCTGTACCTCTAATTCATATTCAAACCGCGTAACCGTTAGTGAAGCTGGTTCCGGACCTGAAACATCTATTAACTCAAGTTTAGGTAATCCCTATTGCGCAAGCGACGGAGATACCACCCTAAGTACAATACAAGGAGATAGTTATCAATGGTATTTAAACGGAGTAGTAATAGTTGGAGCAACTAGTGCAACCTATACTACAAATGAGGCAGGTACCTATTCGGTTACTATTGATTTAGGAAATTGTGTAACCAACGGATCTATAGACCTTAATAATGGTGGGTTTAACAGTAGTATTGATGTTTCAGAATTCAATATGTTAGAATATGGTGAAACACTTGTGGCTACTGTAACAACAGATGCTGCAAATCCTGAATTTCAATGGTATTTGAATGAATCGATAATATCAAGCGCGAATGGAAATAGTTATGATATAACTGAGATTGGAAATTATAAAGTAGTCATTACTCAAACTTCAGGCTGTATATCATCAACGGAATTTTTATTTACCGTAACAGAACCATATCCTGATGTGGCTAATATACCTAATTTGATAAGTCCTAATGGAGATGGTATTAATGACACCTGGGTGATTCCGCAAGAGTATGTAAACGGAACAAATACAGAAGTAACCATAATAAGCTCTCAAGGTGAATTGGTATTAAAAACAACGAATTATCAGAATAACTGGCCAGAAAATGAAATAATATTTAAAGACATAAACCCAGTCTTTTATTATATAATTACACCACAAAACAACAAAATAAGAAAAGGCTCTATCACTCTCGTAAAATAACATGAAGCGCTATCTACTACATATAGTATTATTTTTCTCTCTTATGCAACAGTTCTATTCTCAAGAGGATGGTGTTGTGGCTTTTGCTATACCTGTAAGAAATTCATTAAAGTTTAATAAATATATTATCAATCCCACTTTTAGTTTTGTAAGAGAACAAAATAAATACATGAGTTTTACTAATAAACGAGAATGGGTTGGATTTGAAAATGCACCACAAACCTATTTATTTAGTTATTCCGGAAGATTTAGAGAAAATGTAGGAGCTAGTGTTGGATTATTTCAACAAAATTATGGGGTATTAACAACTTTTGGAGGCGTATTGAACTTTGCCTATAATGCCGTTCTTGATAGAGAACAAAATTTAACCTTCGGAATGAATTTAGCATTCTATAAAAGCGGATTAAATGAAGGCAGCGTAATAACCAATTTTCCAGATCCTTCACTTAATGATATCGCATCAAACTCTGTTTTGGCGATAAATCCTGGTATTAATTATGGAACTGGTTTTTTTGATTTTGGACTTTCATTTAATAACCTTGTTTCATACAATCTGAAGTCGAATAAGATGATTGAAGATAATCCAGAACAAAGTATTCAAGCCCATATGATGTATACAGGTTATTTGAATGGTCGCGGATTTTTTGATGAAAGTAAATTTTCAGGTTTGATAAGGTCTGAATTTAAAAAAGAAAAGACTGTAATTTCAGGAATAATGATGATGACCATTCCAAAAGGGGTATGGGCACAAGCAGGATACAATACACTTTATGGTGTATCTGGCGGTATTGGGTTTAATCTAACCAATCAAATTAGTTTGGAATATAATTATGAGAAAGCCATTGGTGATTTAGCGTCATTTGGTAATTCCCATGAAATTACTTTAGCCTATAAATTTAAGAATAATAATAGATATCTATATAGTGGTGATGATGATGATGGTGCTTTAATTACACCTAATACTAAGTCTAAACGTCCGGTAGCAAATAAAAAAGATTCCGGTAAATCAGATGAAGAATTCAGAGCCAATAGAATTGCTAAAGCGGAAGCAGTTGCTGCTGCTGCTAAAGCTGAAGAAGATGCAAAGGTTAAGCCAGAAACAGAGGTACAAGAAAAAGTAGATGACGATGCGGTTAAAGCATTGGCGGCTGAAGAAAAAGCAAAAGCTGACGAATTAGAAAAAATGAGATTAGCAGAAGAGGCACAGGCGAAAGCTGATGAAGAAGCCAGAATTAAGTTGGCAGCAATGGAAGCACAAGCTAAAGCTGAGGAAGAAGCTAGAATTAAATTGGCAGCAGCAGAAGCACAAGCAAAAGCAGATGAGGAGGCCAGAATTAAGTTGGCAGCTGCGGAAGCCCAAGCTAAAGCTGATGAAGAAGCCAGAATTAAATTGGCCGAGGAAGAAGCACTTGCAAATGAAAAGGTAGTCGACACTACTGATTCTTCTATGGAAAACCTTAAAGAATCGACTAAAGAATATGAAAGAATACAGCAGTTATTATCAAAATTAAAAGAAACTGTTGCTAGTAAAGAAAAAGATCTTAAAGATTTAAAACAGGAAAACGATTTAAGTGAACAAGGTATTTATATAGAACCAAAGCCTTTTAAAAGTGTTTCAGAAGAAAATGCAGAATTGGAATCTTTGAAATCAGAAATAGAAAATGTAATTGCTGAACAGAAGGAAAAAATTGTACAATTGGAGAACTTGTATAGTGAAAGACTTCAAAGCATTCCAAATATGAATGATTCAATCAATGTGTTTTATAAAAACACTATTAAAGATTTAAAATCTGAGCAATCTGAAGTATTAAGTTCTAAAGAAGAATTACTTAATACTCTTGAGGATATTCAGGTAAAAACTGAAATTGAGAGAAAACGAAGAATAAAACGAGCAACGTATGACAATGAGCAAGATAGATACTTGAAGGATCTAGCCACATTAAATATAATAAAACAAAATACACCTCAAAGTGAAGTGCCGCTTAAACAAGAAGATTTTGATTTTGGTGAGGAGCAAAGTAACATACAAATTATTAAAGGTGTTAGTAATGTTGAAAGTGGCTATTACTTAGTTCTTGCAGTACATACAGATGTTGCTAAGCGTGATGAATTCTTAACAAAAGTAGTCTCTGCTGGGCTTAAAGATATCAACTTCTTCTATGATGTGAACACTAGTAAGTATTTCATCTATTATGAGAAATATGATGATATAGCTGGTGCTACAAGAGCTTTAGAAACTAAAGGAACCAAAGTATACAATAGTAAAATGTCTATGGTTAAAATAGAAAATTAAGAATAAATAAAAGTTTATTTTGTAATAAAAATCTTCCATGAAAAATAAGTATATATCGATAAAAGGCATAAAAATAAGATTAACTGCATAATTTTTTAATTTTTATGATATTTATTTGAAATTTTTTACGATATTTATCCCGTTATAATACATTAAATTTAGATTAAATTATTTTATAGTAGTATAAAGACTACAAAAATAAGATTTAATGTACTGAACAACAAGTCATGTTTCTTTTTGAATTGTCAAAATGAAAAAGGAAATACTAAAAATAACTATAATGGATAAACTTACTTTTTCTAAAGTCTTTTTTAAGGTATTAATTTCTTTTACATCATATGTTAAAGAAATACTTTCTGTTCTCTCTACCATTGTTGAGAAGTTAAGTGATTTTATTTTTGCTTTAGCTCCAATAGGGAATCATTCCCTACAAAAAAGAAATCCCTCTTACCATTTGGTGTTATTTTTTATTTTAATAGTAAGTATAAATAGTTTTGCACAAAATTATGTGCCATTTAATCCAAGATTTGATAAAGATTTAAAAGGGGATATCTTATTGATTGGTAATAATATTTTAGGCCCTAATAATAATGCCTATAATAATAATAACACATATAATCATAATGTTAATATGAGATATATTGACATTGATGGTGACCCTTCCACATTCAGTTCTTCTAGTGCAGATTTAGTCATACCAAATCCGCTTTGTTATAAAATCGTTTATGCAGGTTTATATTGGGGTGCAGTAACTAGTGGACCGGAATCCATAACAAATGTAAAATTTAAAGGTCCGTCAGGCGGATATAACAATATAGTTGGAACTGTTATTTATAATGCAGGTAGTGTAGCAACAGGAAATTCATATCCTTATGCGTGTTATGCAGATGTAACAGCTTTAGTAACAGGTTTAGCTACAACTACAGGTACTTATACATTGGCTAATGTATCAAGTGCGCAAGGAAGAACGGATCAGTTAAATCCTTATAACGGTACTGGTTATTCCGCGGGTTGGTCGCTATTTATAGTTTATGAAGACCCAACTTTGCCAAGTAAATCCATCACTAGTTTTGATGGGTTTAGCGCAATTAGCAGTGCTGTAAATTTAGATGTTCCAATTTCCGGATTCAGAACTGTTCCGGCGCCATCACCTGTAAGGGCTAATTTTGCCTTTGCTGCTTTAGAAGGGGATAAGCCAATTCAAAATGATCGTTTAAGACTTAATGGTGTAAGTCTCTCTTCTGCTGATCGTCCTGCGCGTAACTTTTTTAATAGTTCAGTAACCCAATTAAGTGGTTTGCCTGTAAATAATAGAAACCCTAACAGTACAAATACTTTAGGATTTGATACAGGGATATTAAACGTTCCAAACCCAGGAAATGGCGTTATTGCTAATGATGCCACATCGGCTACGGTACGTTTAGAAAGTACTCAAGATGCATATTTTGAATATTTTTTCGCATTAGCAGTAGAAATTATTGAACCTAAAATTGTACTCACTAAAATTGTAGAGGATGCGTTAGGCAATGATATCGGAGGCATGAACGTAACGCTTGGTCAGCAATTAAATTACGTCATTGGTTTTCAAAATATTGGAAACGATAATGCTACAAATATGACTATTAGAGATGTGCTTCCTATTAATACCATCTTTAATTATCCGGCCGATATGGGTATTTTACCTGCTGGTGTTACGGTACAAAGTTATAATCCAGCGACCAGAGAAATAATTTTTAAAATTGCTGATTCAGCAATAGAGATAAATGACCCCGTCTTAGAGATTCGTTTTAAGGTTCAGGTAGTGCCATCATGTAATATGCTGAGCAACGCTTGTTCTAATAGTATTGATAATCAGGCATATACAACATATGCAGGTGTATTTAATCCAACTTTTACAATAACAGACGATCCAAGTTTGAATACTAATACAGGTTGTTTATTGGTGCCAAAAGCAACTAATTTCTTAGTTGGAATTGACGATTGTTTATTCACCCAAACAGAAGTGCTTTGTGGGGATAGTGTCGTATTGACAGCGGCTAATGGATATAGCACATATTCTTGGTCTACAGACCCTTCTGGTATTCCTGTAATTGGAACAACACAATCCATAACAGTAAATAGTTTAGGAACCTATTATGTACATAACACTGCCATTGCACCCTGTTTGTCTATTAATCAAGAGATTACAGTAATTCCATTTGGTACAACAGCTGCAAATCCTGTAATTCCATTTGCTGATGAGGTGGTTATGTGCCCTAACGATGGAAAATTATTACCCAATATATTTTTATGTGGTGCCAATGCTGAAAGATCTATACAGACTGCCATTACAGACGCCTCTTCAATTATATGGGAGAAATTAAACGAAGGCAGTTGTGCTGCTGTATCTAATGCAGACTGTGCTAATGAGAATACTTCTTGTACATGGACCCAGGTTGGTATCGGACCAGATTATATAGTCAACAGTGCCGGTCAATACCGTGTAGTTTTGAATTATACAGGAGGTTGTTTCAATCGTTATTATTTTAATGTTTATCAAAATTTATTGAACCCTACTGTAACGACTACAGATATTATTTGTAATACTCCAGGTCAAATTATAGTAGGAGGCGTTCCAAATGGCTATGAATATAGTTTAGATGGCGTTACTTACCAACCAAGCAATATTTTTTCAATTAATACTCAAAACAAATACACAGTTTATATAAGACAAGTTGGTGTGAATTCTAATCCTTGTATATTTTCAGTACCAGATATTCAAATTAGGGCAAGAAATTTCACAGTTTCTACAATCATTACACCGCCACTTTGTAACGGTGGAAAAGGAAGTGTAAAATTGGCTGCCAATGATGTAAGACCACAATATTTTTATTCAATTTATAGTGGAGCCACACTTGTAAATAGTGTTGGACCGATAGTTCAGGGTGATTATACTTTTGCCAATCTTAGCTCAGGAACCTATACGGTCAATGTCTCGACAGAAGATGGTTGTGCCTATACAGGGAGCATCGTTATAACGGATCCACCTTTGTTAACGGCTACCGCCGCTATTACTAAACCTTTAACATGTACTGATGGCGAGATTACTATTAATCCTGTTGGAGGAACACCTCCTTATTATTATTTTATAAACAGTACAACTGATTTTCAAGACTTTCCTCAAGTAGTAGTTACAACGCCAGGATTGTACAATATAACCGTAGTTGATTCAAATAACTGTTCTACGACTACTTCAATAACCGTTAACGCAACGCCAGCACCTGTATTTAATATTACTAAAGTTGATGTTTTGTGTGCAAACACTGGTAACACAGGTTCTATAAGTGTTAACGTGACTAATGCGAATGGCAACAGTTTACGTTACAGTATTGATAATGGAACTACATTTGTTAATTCCCCAATTTTTAATGGATTAGGTTCAGGAACTTATAATGTTGTGGTAGAATATACCTTTGCATCAGATGTTTGTTTGACTACACCTCAGATTATTACAATTAATCCAACAGCTCCAATTTCTGGAACTGCTGCATTAACAACACCATATACTTGTATCTCTAATGGTACTATTACTATTTCTGGAGTTTCAGGAGGGAACAGTCCATATACTTATAGTATAGATGGGGTAACCTTTCAGGCAGGAAATACATTTTCAGGACTAACAAATGGTAATTATACAGCTACCATAAGGGATGTTAACGGATGTACTTTTAATACCAATTCCATAAATATTGCTCCTTTAAATCCTCCAACAGATTTATCATTCAGCAATTCACCATTAACATGTCCAACCAATCTTTCAACTGTTACAATTACAGGAAATGTAGGTGGCGTTGGTGCATTACAATATCGTATAATTTCTCCAGTAGCTTCTGCAACAGCTTACCAAGCTTCAACAAGTTTTGCAGGATTAGCGCCTGGTACATATACTTTTGAAGTAAAGGACACAAATGAATGTACTTATAGCGAATCTTACACTATTGTACCATTACCTGCATTGACGATTATAGGTCAAAAAATTAATGACATAACCTGTTTTGGAGCATCAGATGGTGCAGCACGATTTACAGTTGCCGGTTCAACCGGCTTTACATATACTATTAATGGAGGAGTTTCTATTGCGGGAGGTTCACCAATTAATCTAACAGGTCTAGCTGCAGCTTCATATACTGTTGTTATTACGGATACAACAACAAATTGTCAAGCAACAGCTTCTGTAACCATAGATTCACCGGCTACTGCTTTAAGTTTAACAACTACTGTGACACCAATTACCTGTAATGCAAATGGTAGCGTGGTTATCAATGCCATTGGTGGTTGGGGTGGAAATAGCTATACATTGACACAACCGGACACTACAGTATTACCCGCTCAAGGAAGTAACACGTTTTCAAATTTAACACAACCAGGAACATATACAGCAACAGTAACTGATTCTAAAGGTTGTATACAAACTATTACATTTAGTTTAAGTACACCTGTTGCACCAACCGCTTCTATAGCAATCACATCAGATTATTGTTTTGATCCTATTAATGGTGCAACACTTGAAGTAACGGCTGCAGGTGGGATACTACCTTATGAATATAACATTAATGGAGGCCCATTTGGTTCAAGTAATGTCTTCGCAAATTTAACCCCAGGAAATTATACCATCATCGTAAGAGATGCCTACGGTTGTACCGTTTCTTTATCGGCACAAACTATTGCACCACAATTAACGGTAAACAGTGTTTTAACTAAAGAATTGGATTGTTCAGCTTCACCTGATGCAATAATCACTGGAACCATAACAGGAGGTTATGCACCATTTACTTATGCTGTTTCAATAAATGGAGGTGCTTACAGTTCCTTAGGGGTAACTGGATCGCCGTTTGTATACACAACGTCTACAAATGGAACCTATCAATTTCAAATTACAGATGCTAGAGGATGTCAATCTGAATCAAACGTAATCACTGTTAGCCCGATAACGAATCCGATAGTTACGGCTACAACAACACAAGTTAGTTGTAATGGAGCTTCAGATGGCTCTGCACAGTTAGTAGGCTCAGGCGGCTCAGGTGGTTTTACCTATAGCGATGATAATGTAACATTTGTTGGGACTTCATTATTTACAGGATTGGGAGCCGGATCACATACTTTTTATATCAAAGACAGTAAAAGCTGTACTTCTAGTGTAACGGTAGTAATCACAGAGCCAACAGTTTTAGTAGCCACAGCAAGTGCCACTGCATTTAGCTGTAGTGCTACCAATACCAAACAATCAGCGGTGATTACCATAGCGGTTCCTGCAACTGGAACTGCACCGTATCAATATAGTTTTAATGGTGGCGCAACTTTTAGTGCTAGTAATACATTAACGGTTAATGATAACGGATCAGATCAAACGTTTTCATATGTAGTAAGAGATGCCAATGGGTGTTTAACAGTTGCCCAAAATATTACGTTAACGGCATTGAATCCACCTACAGATTTAGCATTTTCCTCAACAGCAGTGACTTGTTTAGCCACTACCACAACAGTAAACTTAACAGCAACCAATGGTGTTGGTGTATTACAATATGAAACTATTGCACCTTCACCAATAATAGTCGGGAAACAAACTTCTAATTCATTTGCAGGATTAACACCAGGGACATATGTATTCCAGGTAACGGATGCCAATGGATGTTACTATTCAGAATCTTACACTATATTACCAGTAACACCAATAGCAATTACAGGGACATTAGTGAGTGATGTATTATGTAAAGGAGGCAATAATGGATCGGGAATTTATAACGTTTCAGGAAATGCGACTATTGGTAATTATACCTTTGCTTTAACGGCAGGGACATTAGGAACAGGAACACTTACAAAATCAGGAGATGTTTTAACCTTATCAAATGTAGTAGCAGGTACTTATACCGTACAAGTTACAGATACCGCTACAGGTTGTGTCGCTAATGCTACTATTATTATAAGTGAGCCAGCAAATGCGTTGGCCCTTAGTGAATCAAGTAATATAAATGCGAATTGTTTTGCTTTAGCTCAAGTAACTGTAACGGCATCTGGAGGAACACCAAATTACACCTATGCTTTTGTTCAAGACGGATTTTCGCCAACAGGTCTTTATTCACCTAGTAATTCTGCAGCATTAAACCCATTAACAAATACAAATTGGGATGTTTGGGTAATGGATAATCAAGGCTGTACCTTTAAATTGGATGTTGTGGTTGCAACAGATGCAGTGCCAACAATTAATCCTGTAGCATTACAATGTTATATTGGTACACCAATTACAATCACATTATCAGGAACTGCTGTTGGTTCTCCAACATACAGTATTGGAGGATCATACCAAGTAAGTCCTACCTTCAGTATAAATGCGCCCGGAATATATAATGTGAGTATAAAAGATGGTAATGGATGTATTGCATCCAGAACTTTTGAAGTGAAACCAGAATTATTATTGGATGCGAATATGACGCAAGACTTAACTTGTGTTGTTGATGCGAGCATTACTTTAACAACAAGTGGTGGAACAGGAATATATAGTACCTATGAAGTTAATTATAATGCAGGCGGTTATTCTGTAATTGCAGGTTCTCCATATACTGCTGCATTAGATGGAAATTATCAGTTTAGAGTTACAGATTCACAAGGTTGTCAGGCAGAATCTAATATCATTATAGTTACGCCAAAAACAACACCTACACTTACATTTACACAAACCAATGTGACTTGTAATGGAAATAGTGATGGCAGTATAGTAGTTACAGCAGGTACTGGGATAGCTCCTTACCAATATAGTATAGATAATGGTGCGACGTTTCAAGTATCGAATGTATTTAATGGCTTACCAGCAGGAGGATACAATGTGGTTGTTAGAGATAGTAAGAACTGTATTTCTGCGACAACTGTAGTAACAATAACTCAACCAACGTCATTAGTGGCTACTGCTACTGCTACTGCATTTAGTTGTAGTGCTACCAATACCAAACAATCAGCCGTAATCACCATAGCTGTTCCAACAACAGGAACGTCACCTTATCAATATAGTTTTAATGGCGGTACAACTTTTAGTGCTAGTAATACATTAACAGTTAATGATAACGGATTAGATCAAACTTTTTCATACGTAGTAAGAGATGCTAATGGTTGTTTAACTGCAGCGCAAAATATTACCTTAACACGTTTAGATCCACCAACAGATTTAGCTTTTGCATCAACAGCAGTGACTTGTTTAGCGACTTCTTCGACAGTGACTTTAACAGCCACAAATGGAGTTGGAGTTTTGCAATATGAAACTATTGCCCCATCACCAATCATAGTAGCCAAACAGGGGTCTAATGTATTTGCTGGATTAACACCAGGAACTTATGTGTTTAGAGTGACTGATGCCAATGGTTGTTATTATACAGAATCATATGTTATAGCACCAGTTACCCCAATCACGGTTACAGGCTTAAAATTAAGTGATGTACTATGTTTTGGAGATAACACAGGAGCGATACAATATACAGTGGCTGGATATGCCGGTACTTATACAAGTACACTAACCAGTGGAGCGGGAACTTTAGTTCAAGCAGGAAATACCATTAATGTCACAAATTTAATTGCAGACACTTACACTATTGAAGTTACAGATAATATTACAGGATGTTCGGCTAATGCAACTATTATAATAACCGAACCGGCAAGCCCTTTAACATTTACAGCTACAGCAACTAACGTATTTTGTACTAATGATGAATCACAAATTACCGTGACAACATCAGGTGGAACTGCAAGTTATACGTATGCTGCAGTAATAACTGGGGCAGCAGCACCCGCATTGGGAGCATATACAAGTAGCAGCGTAATCACTGTGGATACCAATTCAGCTACAGATTTAGTTTGGGATGTGTATGTAAAAGATGCCAATGATTGTATTACCATGAATACGGTAACTGTTATCGCTGATGCTTTACCAACAGTAACTACACCGGCGTTAGCATCAAATCAATGTACTGTAACTACAGGATTTACCTTTACTGCTACAGGAACAGGGCTAGCGCCACTTTCCTATAGTATTAATGGAGGAGCTTCGTATCAAGTGAGCTCAACATTTACGGTAAATGCACCGGGAACTTATTTTGTAACCATAAAAGATAAAAATGGTTGTACTGCTATTAGTCCAACAGCAACTATTGTGTATGCACCTCTTAATGCAAGTGCTCTTTTAACAAAAGATTTAACATGTTCAATACCAACAAATGCATCAATTGATGTTACTGCATCTGGTGGCAATGCACCATATTCTTATGAAGTTAGCTTTAATGCTGGAGGATATGCTCCAATTGCAGGTTCGCCTTTTTCTGCCGCTTTACCAGGAACCTATCAATTTAGAATTACAGATGCCAATGGTTGTACAAAAGTGACTAATATAATTACAGTTGCAGCAATAATACCGGTAACAGTTTCGGAAATAGCAGTTGACCCTACTTGTAATGGAGATACCGATGGTTCAATTACCTTAACAGCATTGAGTGGAGAAGCACCTTTTACTTATAGTCTTGATGGTGGAACTACGTTTGTATCTTCAAATGTGTTTGGTGGATTACCTGCGGGTACTTATAATTATGTTGTAAGAGATACTAAGGGTTGTGAAATACCGGGATCTATTACATTAAATGATCCTGCACCTATAGTTCCTAATATTATTGTTAATGGAATACAATGCGGTCCTATTGTACTTGGAAGTTTTGATATTGACATAACTTCAGGAGGAACTGCACCTTATACGTATAAATTATATGATAATTCTTTCACAGAGATAGACACCTATACGTCTACCGCTCTTCCAGCTTCATTTCCTCATAGTTTTATAAATTTAAATTTTGGTGATTATTATATCACTATTGTTGATGCTATAGGCTGTGAATTTAAAAGTGCTAAATTAAGAATAGAACCTGCGCCTTATTTAAACTTAACCAGTAGTATCGCTACTGCGTCTTGTGCGACAGGAGTTGATGTTACTTTAAATGTATCTGGCGGTGTTCCTGATTATGTTTATTCAATATTTGGACAACCAGCAACCGCGTTTGGTCCAACTTCATCGACGACTCATACTTTTACAGGTCTAGATCAAGGTACTACATATGTATTTGAAGTGATTGACGTTAACGGCTGTCCTTCTTATTTACAAATAACAACACCTATCATATCTCCAATCATAATAGATCCATTAGTGACTACCAATGTTTCTTGTAATGGTGATGTTAATGGAGAAATTTCGTTTACTGTTGATCAATACGATTTATCAACAACAGACCTTTATTATGAAGTGCGAGATAACTTAACAAATACTCCAATTGTACCAGCAATAAATGGTCATATAACAGGTTTAACCGGTGCGCCAGCTAATGGAACCATTACAGGATTAGCAGCAGGTAATTATACTTTATATGTAAAAGAATTTGATGGGATAACTTTATGTAGTACTACTAAAGAATTTCAAATTACACAACCAATTCAAGCACTCGCTTCAACAATTACAGCTGAAATAAATGCAAATTGTAATTCTGGAGCCCAAATTACATTAACAACAACAGGAGGAACCGGACCTTATACATATGCAGCCGGTGCGCCTGGATTTTCTCCGTTACCTGGAGATTTCGGACCAAGTAATGTTCTAAACTTAGATGATGCTATAAGAACTAATTGGGATATTGTTGTTGAAGATGCAAATGGATGTCAGTTCACAATTAATAAAACGATAACAAGAGATGCTGACCCAACAATAAATTCAGTAGCTCAGCAATGTTTTACCGGATTACCAATTTCAATAACTATAACAGGAACTACGTCAGTAGGTCCAGTCACTTATAGTATAGGTACTGGTGGAACTGCAGGAGCCTATCAGGCAAGTCCAACATTTAGTATTAATGCCGCAGGTATATATGACGTGTTTATTAAAGATGGTAATGGCTGTATAGCAACAACTACGTATGTTGTACAACCAGAATTGTTATTGAATGCTGATTTAACAAAAGAATTAGATTGTACAGTATCACCGGATGGCGAGATAACTTTAACAACTAGTGGTGGAACTGGCACATACAGTACCTATGAAGTAGATTATAATGGAGGAGGCTATTCTTTAATTGCAGGCTCGCCATATATTGCGACTGTAGATGGTACCTATCAATTTAGAGTTACAGACTCGCAAGGTTGTCAGGCAGAATCAAATATTATTATCATAGACCCATTAACGAATCCTACGTTTACAGAAACACATACAGATGTAAGTTGTAATGGTGGTTCAGATGGTAGTATTATAGTAACAGCGTCTGGTGGAATAGCCCCATACCAATACAGTATTGATAATGGCGTTACTTTCCAGGCATCTAATGTATTTAACGGATTAAATGCAGCAGGCATATATAATGTCGTAGTGATAGACAGCAAAAGCTGTGTTTCACCAGCAACGTTAGTACCTATTACAGAACCAGCATTAGTTGGAGGAACAGGCGTTTTAACCCAGGGATTAACTTGTGGAGCAGGAAATGCCACACAAGCAGCTATAGTAACCATTACAGGCAGTGGAGGAACAGCACCATATACTTATAGTTTTGATGGTGGTGTCAATTACACATCAACTAACACCTATTCCACATATACTTCTGGAACGGTAACTGCATACGTTAAAGATGCCAATGGATGTCTGATTCCATTGCCAATAGATGTTATTGTACCGGCATTAGACCCACCAACGGATTTAGATTTTAGTGCGACAGCAGTAACCTGTATAGCGTTAACAAGTGATGTACAGTTAACAACAACAAATGGAACACTACCATTAAGTTATGCGATATTATCACCAGCGGCCGCGATAGGAAATGTAACAGGAGCGTTAAGCGGATTATTCACAGGCTTAGCACCAGACACTTACATGTTTGAGGTGACTGATGCCAATGGATGTACATATCAAGAATCATATACTGTTGTACCGGTAACCAATATTGCAATTGCCGGACTAAAATTGAGTGATGTTCTATGTTTTGGAGACAATACAGGAGCTATTCAATTTACCGTGACCGGATATGCAGGAACTTATACAACTACTTTAACCAGTGGTGCAGGAACTTTGGTTCAATTAGGAAACACTATTGATTTAACCGGTTTAATTGCAGATACCTATACTATTGATGTTACTGATGATATTACAGGGTGTGTTGCATCTGAAACAATCATTATCACAGAACCGGCAAGTCCATTAACATTTACAGCAACATCAACAAATGTATACTGTACAAATGATGAATCACAAATTACAGTCACTCCATCGGGAGGAACAGCTGGATATACCTATGCTGCGGTTATAACAGGAAATCCTGCTCCATTAGCGGCAGCTTATGGCGGTAGTAATGTAGTTACCGTAGATACCAATTCAGGAGCTGATTTAGTTTGGGATGTATATGTAAAAGATGTTAATGGTTGTATTACCATAAATCCTGTTACAGTCATTCTTGATCCATTACCAACGGTATCCACTCCAGCTTTGGCTTCAAATCAATGTACAGTATCTTCAGGATTTACCTTTACAGCATTTGGAATGACTGGTGTCGCACCATTTACATATAGTATAAATGGAGGTGCTTCGTATCAAGTGAGTCCAACATTTACTGTCAATGTGCCAGGAACGTATTTTGTAACAATAAAAGACGCCAACGGTTGTACAGGTATTAGTCCAACGCCAACGATTGTGTATGCACCAATAAATTCAGTTCTGACTTTAACAAAAGAGTTAGATTGTACAGTATCGCCAGATGCTGTAATTACTGGAACTATAACAGGAGGTCTAGCTCCATTTACTTATGAGGTGTCAATAAATGGTGGACCATATGCTGCACTAGGTGCTGTAGTATCACCATATACATACGCAACTTCAAGTTCAGGAACATATCAATTTCAAATAACTGATGCAAACGGTTGTCAGGTAGAATCAAATATTATTATCATAGACCCATTAACGAATCCTACGTTTACAGAAACACATACAGATGTAAGTTGTAATGGTGGTTCAGATGGTAGTATTATAGTAACAGCGTCTGGTGGAATA
>JAHENA010000049.1 GCA_024643405.1 Flavobacteriales bacterium
GCACCTTAAATTTACTTCTTAGATACGTCTCAATATATTTATTAACATCTTTTGTCTCTTCTTTCCCTGCCAAAACAATACTTTCATTATATCGCTCTCTTAATACTTTTTCAAAATCATCTATAAATATGCGTGTAGTAATTTGTACTGATTGTTTTTGTTGAACATAATCAACTTCTGTTACACTAATATAATATTTATGAAAGCCAGAAAATGCCAACAAAGGAAGTAATACTATTAATAAAATTATTTTTATTCTTTTCATTTTTAAGGTGTCAACAAATGGTATCGTTAAAAGTAGTATATTTTAATAGTTCAAAAAGCATTCCAAAAAATTAATCATTTTTCAGTTTTAAATTATTGATATATTGGTCGTATTTGTCTTCTAAAAACAGAAGTATTTTAAAATCAGATTGATTCTTACAAGCCATCATAAAGTTTTCATCCTCTTGACAGAAATAAAAAAAATCCATTATTAAACTGTCTTCTAAAGGATTAAATTCAAAAAACACTTCTGATAATCTGGCCTTTATACTAAACAATAGTTCATCTTTGGCTTCAAGAGCTACCTGTTGTTTTAGCATTTTAGTTCTCCCAGAGATAGCATTTAAAATAGGGTTAAGCGGAATAAAACCTCCTCCAGTGGTCGCCTCATTTAGCCTTCGTTCACTTTGTGTAGCTATTTTTCCAGTATATCCCGGTATCCCTACATCATAAAAATTTATGGGAGGATCACCTTCAGTATTGTCAATATCCTTAAGCAAATTACCTGATAAAGTCTTTCCAACAATCACCTCTTTTAACTCATTGATTTGTTCTTCTAAAACAACTGTAACACTTTTTTTTAAAACAATATCCTCATCTACTACTAGCAATTTTGTTTTATGTTGAACCGAAGAAAAAACCAATGTATCACCGAGTGTTACACTTATTTTAAAATTACCATCCCCATTTGAAATAGTGAAAACTTTAGCAGTTTTATTAATGATATGAATATTTTCAATATTAACTGCGCTTTCAATTTTCCCTAACACGTCAAGTGTTTGAGAAACCATGGACTCCATTTGAAAAACTGCCAATAGAATTATAAAAAATTTAATTTTTAAAAGCATTCCTTTTCAAGTACGATTTACTTTGTAACATGACGTAATCTATAAGTTGTAATTCGTTTTCTGTTTTAAAAAGTTCTGTATTTATTTCATTAGATTCTAAAAAACCAATAAAGCCAGGGACTTCCTCTAAAGGAATATTAAAATTTTTACTGATATATTCATGAGAAAAAACATCTGTTATTTCCTTGGGATTTATATTTAATGACGCCTCTTTTTCCTGAATATTTTTGGTTTTTGGTTTAACTAACAAACTATAGACACTGGTGGCAAGTCCGACAAAATCAACGCCATTATAAAATTGACCTTTATTCATGGTAGCACTTAAATTATTTGCCACTACCTGATTGTCAAATGCTTTATCATCATTATACTCAAAGGCCGTATTCATATTGCCCATATTTAGTTCAATACCAGGCACCATTTTCACATTGTCAATATCTACCGCTATATTACCTTTTAAACCATTAGAAAGTAATACGGCATCCAATTGATTGACTTTTTCTATTAAATATATTTTTATGTATTTCGAATTAATGACTTCTTCATTAATTATTAATGAAATCGGACTAAATTGTAAAGCAGAAACTTGAATACGGTCATTTAAGGACACTTCAATATTAAATTCTCCTTTCTCATTAGTAACCGTCCCTCTATTCGATGAGGTATTAAAAATAGTCACGCCTTCAACATCCTGATTTTCTGATAGAACAATGCCTTTAATGTCAATTCGCTGATTAACCTGGCCGTAAAAATTGGTCAAGGTTACTGACAAAACAAAAAAAAGTATCAATTCCTTCAAAGACATATATTAAAGATATAAAGAAAGCCTTTCAAATCTTAATATAAATCAAAAAAGCCTTTAAAATTTTGTTAAAATAACCTTTTACAAAAAAGGCAATTGTTAAACTCATTTTAAAAATTGCAAACTTTTATTATAAATTAACTCTAAAAATTCCATCTCTTTTCCATAATTAAGTAAGGAAAAATCGAAATTATCACTTTCAACATACCTAATAAATTCTTCAACTCTATGCTCAGGAATATTAAAATTATCGATTAAGAACTCCGATCCAAAATAGTATTTTATTGATTCTATAGGAACCTCCGGAATTCCTATTTCCCTTTTATCTTTAACTTCCGCCCTAAATAAAGGCAATAATAATTGATCTACAACATTAATGAGATTTAGCCCATTAGTCATTCTTTGCCTTTGTGAATTCATAGTATTATTACTAACTGCAGAGTTATAATCAATCTCGCTTTGAGATTGATTACTATCTAAAATGCCAAAATACATTGAATTCAACTTCGGATCAAAATGTCCAGTACGCTCAATTTGCACTTCTAGACTTTTTGACAATCTGCTCCCCGTAATTAATATTTCATCAAGTCTGTTAATTTCTTCAATTAAGAAAATTTTCATGTTTTTCGATTGTAAAATCTCTTCATTAATTTGAAAACTAATACCGTGAAATTGTATCGCACTCACTTCAATTGAATCATTTAACTTAACAGCCAATATAAATTCGCCATTTTCACTTGTAACTGCTTGTTTACGCGAGGATTTGTTAAGAATTGATATTCCAAAAAGATCGCCACCTTCTACTATTACTTTACCTTTAACATCAATTGGTTTTAAATCTTGTGAAACAACCTGTAAACTGCTTAGAAAGACTAATAAGATTGTCAAATTTTTCATAGTTTTTTTGTTTAAAAATAATCCATAAAAAATTATTTGATTTATTAATTTACTATAATCTTTTGTTAAATTGTATCAGTATATTGGCTTGATTAAAAAATTGAAATCGATGAAAAATATTATTATTGCAAGCACCTCAACTGTTCATGGTAGCGGATATTTGGAATACCTTTTAAACGAATTAACGCTGTTTTTTAAAGACGTTAATACCATCCTTTTTATCCCGTACGCAAGACCTGGAGGCATAGACCATGATACTTACACAGAAAAAGTCAAAGAAGCATTTTCAAAAATAAATAAAACCGTTACTGGAATTCACACCTATAAAAATCCTGTTTTAGCAGTTGAAAATGCAGAGGCAATTTTTGTGGGTGGAGGTAATACCTTTGTCTTATTAAACCAACTTTACAAACAGAATTTACTTACCGTTTTAAAAGAGGCTGTTCATAAAGGAACACCTTATTTAGGCACCAGTGCTGGTAGTAATATTTGTGGGTTAACCATAAAAACTACCAATGATATGCCCATTATCTATCCACCAAATTTTAATGCGTTAGGGTTGGTTCCCCTTAATTTAAATCCACATTATTTAGATCCTGACACCACTTTAAAACATATGGGAGAAACCAGAGAAACACGTATTTTGGAATTTCATGCTTTTAATTCACCCCCAGTAATTGGTTTACGAGAAGGAAGTTGGTTATTTGTTAAAGGTGATTCTATAGTTTTAAAAGGACCCTTGTCTGCGCGTGTTTTTGAACAAAATAAAACACCTTACGAAATTATGCCTGAAACAGAACTGAATACTTTAAAATAAAAAAATCTTCATCAAATGATGAAGATTTTTTGAGCGGGAGACCGGGTTCGAACCGGCGACATTCAGCTTGGAAGGCTGACGCTCTACCAACTGAGCTACTCCCGCAATTCCTAAACAAATATAAACAAACTAATTTTTTATTTGCAAGCAAAATCACAACTTATTATAAAAATAATACAATGATATTTTAAACTTTATTATTTTTAATTTTTTCAAAATTTAAATTTAATGAGAAGAGGTAACTATAAAGTAAAATTATTCGTAGGATTAGCAATTGCCCTTTTTGCAATTATAAAATATTGTGCGAGTGCTGAAACCAATCCATATACTGGAAAAGAGCAACATATTACTTTATCAGAAGAACAGGAAATTGCCATTGGTTTGCAAAGTACACCAACAATGAAACAGCAATATGGTGGTCTGTATCCAAATAATAACTATCAGTCATTTTTAAGGCAAGTTGGACAAAAGTTAGTCGATAATAGTATTGCCAAGGAAACCGGGTATCAATATGACTTTCATCTTCTTGCCGACCCAAAAACCATAAACGCCTTTGCACTTCCTGGAGGACAAATTTTTATTACTTATGCCCTATTTTCAAAACTTAAAAATGAAGATCAACTGGCTGGGGTTATTGGTCATGAAATTGGCCATGTGGTTGGAAGACATTCTGCTGATAGAATGTCTAAACAAGGCTTGACTGAAGGATTGTTAAATGGTGTAGCTGTGGCCTTAGACCCAAATACAGCTCAAGGAGCTGCAGCCATCGCGAGTATTATAAATATGAAATATGGTAGAGAAGATGAACTGGAAAGCGATGATTTAGGAGTTCTTTTTATGATTAATGCTGGTTATAACCCCGAGGAAATGATTGGCGTAATGGAAATATTAAAAGCCGCTTCAGGAGACCATCGTGTACCAGAATTTCAAAGTACACATCCAGATCCTGAGAATAGAATTCAAAAAATAAAAGAAGCTATTACTAAATATAAAAAACCATAAAAAAAAGCCATTTTTACATGGCTTTTTAAATTTGAGTGACTAATTCAAATATCAAAATTTCTGTTCCGAAATAACTTTTATGTAATATAATGACGAAAAAAAATTAAATGTGTTACATGAAAAATTCTTTTATAACACATTTTTAACCTTTCATTTTAATTTATTTAACAATGTATATTTTTAATATCTTTCAAAAAACATCCCATTAAAATACATATTTCACAAAAGGTTTATGAAGTTTTTCTAGGCAAACTTCTTTATCTTTGAACCTTATTAAAATTAACTTAAAAATGAACAAAAAAGTCATCTTAATGATTCTTGACGGTTGGGGAAAATCTCCTGACCCAAAAGTCTCTGCTATCGATAATGCCAACACACCTTTTATAGATTCGCTTTATACCAAATATCCAAATGCATCACTAAGAACCGATGGCCTGCATGTGGGTTTACCAGAAGGGCAAATGGGTAATAGTGAAGTAGGTCATATGAATCTGGGTGCAGGACGAATAGTTTATCAAGATCTTGTAAAAGTAAATTTAGCTGTTGAAAACAAATCGCTTAACGATGAAAAAGTATTGGTTGATGCTTTTAAATATGCTAAAGACAACAATAAAGATGTTCATTTTCTTGGATTATTGAGTGATGGTGGGGTGCATTCGCACATCACACATTTGTTTGGCTTGTTAGAAGCTGCCAATGATTTTGGCTTAACTCGAACTTATGTTCATGCGTTTACTGATGGAAGAGACGTAGATCCGAAATCTGGTTTTGGTTTTTTAACGGCGTTAGAAGATCAACTTGAAAAAACAAATAGCAAACTAGCTACCGTAACTGGGCGCTATTATGCCATGGACAGAGATAAACGTTGGGAACGCGTTAAACTGGCTTATGATGCCATGGTTAATGGAATAGGTGATTTTTCCACTAATGTTACAGAATCTGTGGAATCAAATTATAAAAACGAGATCACGGATGAGTTTATTAAACCAATTATCATGGTTGATAAAAACCATCAGCCCGTCGCAAAAATTAAAGAAGGTGATGTGGTTATATTTTTTAATTTCAGAACAGACCGAGGGAGAGAGTTAACGGAAGCCTTATCACAAAAGGATTTTCATGAGCAAAACATGCATAAATTAAATTTATACTATGTTACTCTGACAAATTATGATGATAGTTTTAAAAATATTAATGTTGTTTTTAATAAAGACAATTTAACAGAAACTTTAGGTGAAGTTTTAGAAAAAAATAATAGAAAACAAATAAGAATAGCCGAAACAGAAAAGTACCCTCATGTTACATTTTTCTTTTCGGGTGGACAGGAAACACCATTTACAGGTGAAACCCGCATCCTTAGAAATTCTCCAAAAGTGGCTACTTATGATTTAAAACCTGAAATGAGCGCCTATGAATTAAGAGACGCCTTAGTTCCTGAACTCCAAAAAGGGGAGGTTGATTTTGTCTGTTTAAATTTTGCTAATGGCGATATGGTCGGACACACAGGTGTTATGGAAGCTGCAATTAAAGCCTGTGAAGCCGTTGATGTTTGTGTGAAAGATGTGGTGACCGCTGCTCTTGAAAATGATTATACCACTATTGTAATTGCTGATCATGGAAATTGTGAAACCATGATAAACCCAGATGGATCTCCAAATACCGCACATACCACCAATCCGGTTCCGGTAATTTTAATAGACAAAGAATTGAAGCATGTAAAAGATGGCGTTTTAGGTGATATTGCACCTACAATACTGAAGCTGATGGGTATTGAACAACCCAAAGCAATGACGAGACATGCCTTAATTTAAACCCATAAAAAAATAAAAATTGTACATTTGCAGCAACCAAATTTAAATTTTCAATGAATTTAAACGACAAGCTTATTATTGCCGTAGATTTTGATGGGACTATTGTTGAAGATGCCTATCCTAATATAGGTAAACCTATAATGTTTGCTTTTGAAACTTTAAAAAAGTTACAAGAAGATGGCCATCGACTTATTTTATGGACCTACAGGTGTGGTGAGTCCTTAGAAGATGCTGTTAAATTTTGTGAAAATAACGGTATTGACTTTTATGCTGTAAATAAAAGTTTCCCAGAAGAACAATTTGACCATCAAAGAAGTAGAAAGATCCATGCCGATCTTTTTATAGATGACAGAAATATTGGAGGCTTAATGGGCTGGGGAGAAATCTATCAAATGCTCATTGGCACCATAGGGAGCATTCCCATGGAACCGAAAAAGAAAGGTTTCTTTGATCTTTTTAAGTAAACTTTATTCCTAAATTAAATCATAATACCCTTTTTCAATACTTTCCCTGTGGTCTGGATGTGCAATTTTTACCAAGGCCTTCACACGATCCGCTATCGTCTTTCCGTATAAATTAGCAATGCCATATTCTGTGATTATGTAATGTACATGTGCTCTGGTAGTCACTACACCTGCTCCTGGTTTTAATGATGGCACAATCCTACTTATACCCTTTTTTGTAATTGATGGTAATGCTATAATCGCTTTACCGCCTTCACTTAAAGATGCAGCCCTTACAAAATCCATTTGACCCCCAACTCCAGAATATATTTTAGAACCGATGGAATCTGCACAAACTTGTCCAGTAACATCAACTTCAATCGCAGAATTGATGGCAACCATTTTAGGGTTTTGTTTTATAATAGAGACGTCATTCACATAATCAGAGGCTCTTAATTCTATAAACGGGTTGTCATCAACATAATCATATAATCGTTTTGAACCCATCAAAAAAGTAGCTAAAGCTCGTCCCGGATTGATTGCCTTATAGTTACCATTAATAACATCCTTTAAAATGAGATCAATCACGCCATCAGAAAACATCTCAGTATGCAATCCTAAATTTTTATGATTTGTAAGTCTTGATAACACCGCATTTGGAATGACACCAACCCCCATTTGAAGGGTACTTCTATCTTCAATCAAACTAGCTACATAATCACCTATTTTATTTTCAACTTCGGTAGAAACAGGCATTTCATGAGTTGGTATAGGCTCGTTACATTCTACGAATAAATCAATTTCTGAATAATGAATAATACCATCACCATGCGTTCTTGGCATTTGCGGATTTACTTGTGCAATGACAATTTTAGCGTTTTCAATAGCTGCCAACGTGGCTTCAATAGAAACTCCTAATGAACAATACCCATGCTTATCTGGAACTGAAACATGAATTAAAGCCACATCAAGTGGTAAAATATTTCGCTTAAATAATAAGGGCAATTCACTTAAAAAAACGGGTGTGTAAGATCCATTTCCTGCTGCAAGGGTATGTCTCACATTATTTCCAATAAAAAAGGAATTCACGTGAAAACTTTCTCTTAATTCAGGATTCGCATATGGTGCATCTCCTTCAATATGCAAATGACAAACCTCAACATTTCGTAACTCCTCGGCGCGTTCCGTCATGGCTTTAATTAAAACCTGTGGTGCCGCAGCAGCAGCTTGCAGATAGACTCTATCATTAGATTTTATGACTTTAACAGCTTCTTGAGCACTTACCATTTTATACATAACTCATACAATTTATGCTACAAAATTATTGATAAAAGATTTTAAAAAAACTGTCTAAAGTCATACAAGCATAAAAAAGAATTAAAAATTTATTTTTAAGTATCTTTGCCAATATTTTTATACTACATGATTATTATTAAAACACGAGAAGAAATTGAATTAATGCGCGAAAGTGCTTTAATAGTATCGAAAACTTTAGGACTTCTTGCCAAAGAAATTAAACCCGGTATAACTACTTTACAACTTGACAAAATGGCTGAGGAATATATAAGAGACCAAGGGGCTATTCCAGGATTTTTAGGATTATATGATTTTCCAAACACATTATGCATGAGTCCAAATACTCAAGTAGTACATGGTATTCCAAATAACAAACCTTTAGTTGAAGGTGACATCATTTCCATAGATTGTGGAGTTCTAAAAAATGGCTTTTATGGAGACCACGCTTATACATTTCCAGTAGGAAAAATTCATCCTGAAACGGAAAAATTATTACAGGTTACCAAAGAATCACTATATGTTGGCATCAGAGAATTTAAAGTGAATAATCGTGTCGGTGATGTTGGTTATGCTATTCAAAAATACTGTGAAGATCATGGCTATGGTGTAGTACGAGAATTGGTTGGTCATGGATTAGGAAGGAAAATGCATGAAGATCCTGAAATGCCAAATTATGGAAAACGTGGTAGGGGCAAAAAATTTGTTGAAGGCATGGTAGTAGCCATCGAACCAATGATAAATATGGGAACACACCGAATTAAGCAACATAAAGACGGTTGGACAATCACTACTTTAGATGATAAGCCAAGTGCTCATTTTGAACATGATGTGGCCATTATTGATGGTAAACCTGAATTACTCTCAACGTTTGCTTATATTTATGAAGCCTTAGGTATTGTTAGTAATGAAGAAGAGGAATTTAGACAAACTGCATTAATCTTATAATTTATGAAAATTGCTGATATAGAACCAAAGGAAGTTTTTAAAGGATTTAAAGGGCGCTTCGTGCATATGGAAAGTTTTACCGTTGCTTTTTGGGATATTGAAGCTGGATCAGAATTACCCTTGCATTCACATATACATGAACAAACAACAGAAGTTATTGAAGGCGAGCTTGAAATGACTTGTAATGGGGTTACCAAGGTTTATAAACCGGGTATGATCATTACCATCCCTTCCAATATACAGCATGGTGGTAGGGCAATTACTCGATGTAAATTAACCGATATTTTTTGTCCTGTCAGGGAAGATTATAAATAAGCTACTTTGTTAAAACATCTTTTTAAATTTTTATTAAATTTTTTTCCCAGACCTTTCTTAATCAGGTTAAGCTATACCATAAGCCCATTTTTAGCTTTTTTTCTCAGGGGTACTAATTATACCGATCCTATTGATGGTAAAAGCTTTAAAACCTTCCTTCCATATGGATACGGAGCCCAGCGCAACAATGTGCTATCTCCTTCTACATTAAGTCTAGAACGCCACAGATTATTGTGGTTGTATTTAAATAATGAAACTAACTTTTTCACCGAATACCACAAAGTCCTTCATTTTGCACCAGAACAAGCTTTTTATAAGCGTTTTAAAAACTTGAAAAATCTTGATTATATAACAACAGATTTAAATTCGCCTTTAGCAGATATCAAAGCTGATATTTGCAATTTGCCATTTAAGGAAAATGAATTTGATGTTATTTTGTGTAATCATGTGTTAGAACATATTCCTGATGACACCAAAGCCATACAAGAATTGTATCGTGTTTTAAAACCAGGTGGATTTGGAATTTTTCAAATTCCTCAAGACTTAAGTCGAGAACTTACTTTTGAAGACCATACTATAACAGATAAGAAAGCACGCGCCAAAATATTTGGACAGTATGACCATGTGCGCATTTATGGAAGAGACTATTTTAATAAACTTCGCAGTGTTGGATTTAAAGTTGATGAAGTTAATTACACATCCGGTCTTTCTGAAGAAATGATTAAAAAATACTGTTTAGCAAAAGGAGAAATTATTCCAGTAGTATTTAAGTCTTAAAATTCAGGAAACCCATTTAAACCAATAGTTTCAAACTCATTCTTGTCATTCTCAAAAATTAAAAACACTTTTAATTCTTTATGGTTTTCCAAAAAGGCTTTGACTTTTTCAATTCCCATAGTTTTAAAAGCAGTCGCGTAACCATCTGCCATCATACAGTTGGGGGCCATCACAGAAATACTTAATAAGTTGGTTTTACTAGGATAACCTGTCTTAGTATCTATAATATGCGAATATCTATTGCCAGCTGCATCTAACTTAAATTTTCTATAAGTTCCGGAAGTTGCCATGGCTTCATCTTTCAAGGAAATAGCGCTAATAATAGATTGTGTACCATCAAAATGTGGCATTTCCACCCCTACTTTCCATGGTTTATCTTTTTCGATATTTATTCCTTTGGCTCTAATTTCACCCCCAATCTCAACAATATAATTTTCAATTTTCCGACTTTCTAAAAAATCAGAAATCACATCTACCCCATACCCTTTGGCAATCGCATTAAAATCAATAAAGGCATTGGGGTTATCTTTAATTATTTTATTTCCCACAACATGTACTTTATTTAAACCGACTGAAAGCATTAAGCTATCGATTTTAAGACTATCCAGATTACTAGTATTTCCTTCTGGACCAAAATCCCAGGCATTTACTAAATTCCCAATGGTCGGATCAAATGCGCCTTCCGTTTGTGTATAAATGACTTGGGAAGCATTAAAAACTTTTATAAAATGGCCATCAACAAGGTTAGACTCGTTTCTGTTTAATTTTGAAATATCTGAGTTAGCTTGGTAGGTAGACATGGATTTATTAACCACATAAAACAAACTATCTATACTATTTTGAAAATGCAACTTATCTTTAGAATAATATTGAATAGAATAAGAGGTTCCAAAAACAGGTCCCGCCATCTTAACATTAACAGGTTTACTGCAACCTACAAGCGCAGAAAAAATCAGCAATCCAAAAAAATAATTCTTCATCTTTTTAATTTAAATTGGTTTCTAAGACCTGAATACCATTATACTCAATCAGATACTCTTCATTTAAATACACAGGTAATTTTTCATTTTCAGCGTTTGCCAAGCCAACCCCGGCATATAAAACCTGTGCATTTTTTTCTCTGGCATGTTTTTTAAAAGATTCCATCCAGATGACATCATAATTGTTAGGGTTTTCCGGCAATAAAACGGCCCTTACAACCACAAAAAAGTATTGGCTTTTTTTATCTATACACACAAACTGTGGATGTTTTTTAAGTTTACTATTGATAGCTATAAACTCAAAACCACGTTGTTCTAAATCTTTGCCAACATGGTTCATTGCCAAATTATGTAATTCCTGCTTTGAAAGTGCTTTACTCATGGTACAAAATTAATATTAAAATATTTCAATCACTAAATTTAAAATTTGTTTAACTTTAAAACCAGTCTGTAACTATTTTAATCTATAATACAGATGTGCTAACCAACCCAAACTGCACCATAACTTCATGTACTTACAACTGTAAGTTTATGATAAAATTTTTTAGGCATTTTCGCCAAAACTTTCTTATTGAAGGTAAAACCAGGAGCTACCTCAAATACGCCCTAGGAGAAATTGTCCTTGTTGTTGTAGGTATTCTCATTGCACTTCAGATTAATAACTGGAATGAACAGCGAAAAGAACGCAGCCTGGAAAACATATTTCTTAAGCGTTTTGAAGTTGAGATAAACACCAATCTCGAAAATATTTTGATTGCTATCTCTTTAAATAAAAGCCGTATTAAACGTGCTGAATTTTTGTTAAGGACGATAGATAAGCCACAGCTGGCCGAAGATTCTTCCAGTTACTTTATGAAAAGTATTGAACATGCCGGTTATACTAATATACCCCTTATTTCCGACAATGCTTTTGAAGAACTCAAATCCAGTGGAAATCTTTCCCTAATTAGTAATGAGGCACTCAGAACAGCCCTTCAAAAATACTACTCTTGGACATCTGCCGAAGGACAATATAATTTTCTTCAACAAGACATTCAACTTAATTATTCCCATCTTAAATATGGTGTTTTTACGGCGAGTCAAGTTATAGAAATGGGAGACTATTATACATCCAAAAATTATAGTGTGATTGAGGCTAAAGAAACTTTTGAACGCATGTTGACTAAACCTAAATTTTTGGAGTTCTTACCCTATGTGATTCAAAACAAACTTATGGCATCAAAAAGTTATGATGAGGTCTATAATCAAGCAGTAACTCTAAAAAATATGGTTAAAGTAGAATTAGACAAACATAAATAAATCAATGATTAAATTTTTTAAAAATATTCGAAAAACATTTTTGGTAGAAGGCAAAACTACTAACTATTTAAAATACGCCATTGGTGAAATTGTGTTGGTAGTGATTGGTATTTTGATTGCGCTTCAGATTAATAACTGGAATGAAGAACGTATCTTGAAAATTGAAGAAAAAAGTATTGTAAAAAACTTACATAACGAATTTTTACAAAATAAGAAAATCATCCAAAAGAGCATCGAAGACTCTGATAATTGCATACATATTCTCAAAAGCCTGATGGATTTTATGGGAAAAGATGAAGAACTCATAAACAAACATAACGTTGATAGTTTACTCTTTTATGCATTTGACCCACCTATTTTCAGGCCATCCGAAAATACAATTTCAGGACTTATCCAATCGGGACGTTTGGAATTACTTCAGAATCCTGATTTAGTGGATTTAATATATGAATGGGGACGGACAATGAAAGCTTTAAACGATCATTCTGGAAGATTATTGATTAATATTGATAACGTGGTACAACCCTATTTGTCGAAACATTATTCCTTAAAAGACATAGATGTTTATGGTGATCTCAATTGGAAAAATAAAACCATCTTGGAGATTGATAAGCTCAAAATTTTTGAAGCCATTGAATTTGAAAACATAACCGACGATTTCATATATAGAGTAAACGAATGCAACAAAAGGCTTATGGAATTAGAAACCATTATCAACAAAATTTTAAAGGAAACTGAACAATGATAAAACTATTCCGAAACATCCGCCAAAATCTGCTAAACGAAGGTAAAACTACCAAATACTTCAAATATGCCATTGGCGAAATTGTGCTTGTAGTGATTGGGATTTTGATTGCGTTAAGCATCAATAATTGGAACGAATCAAGAAAAGATTCAATTGAGGAAAAAGCAGTACTAGAAAGTTTATTACAAAATCTAAACGCGGCAAAAAAACAATCTGAAACACTTATTGCTGAAGAAGACACACTAAAAATAAGACTTATAAAACTTCTTGGAATTAATGCTAACCACTCTAAAATGCATGCTAATATAATCCCTGATTCAATTTTTAAAAGTACAGTCTGGGACCTACAAAGCGACCAGCCAACTTTTAACGCCTATAATAATTTGAAAAACACCAATAAGCTTAGTTTAATTAAAAGCAAAAAAATAAATAAAAAATTTACCGATTTGGAATTTTACCACAACAGACTCAATGATATACTTGAGGACAGATTAAGCGTGCATCAAATTAGAATAGATGATATATTGGAAAATGACATTAATTTCATCCCGTTAGTAAAAATGAATGTGGAAAATATTGATATTGAAGACGAGCCACAAAATAATTATAATGAATTATTAAAAATTAAAAGAGTTAGAAACCTTCTGGGTTTGAAATTAGATTTTACCCAGAATGTAATTGATTATCGGGAAAATCTAGATAAAGAAATTAAGGATTTGATTCTTTTAATAGAAACTGAATTGAAAGAATCAAAATAACAAAAGCACAAATGTACGCTTCATTATTAATAACCATTAACCAATGCTAAAACTCTTCCGAAACATCCGCCAAAACCTTCTCGCAGAAGGCAAAACCTCAAAATACTTAAAATATGCCATTGGCGAGATTATTCTCGTAGTGGTTGGTATTTTGATTGCTTTACAAATTAATAATTGGAATGAGAATAGAAAAGAGCGATTCATTGAGCAAAAAATTCTTCTCAGCTTGAACAATGATTTAGAAACTGACATTGTCAATATGAGATCGATGATATCAAATGACTCTTCTCTAAACCAAGCTAATATAACATTGGTAAAACTATTAAAGGACAATCTTACCGAATATGATTCATCCTATAATAAAATGTTAGGAAACATCAATAGATACGATTTATTTTACCCTCAAAAGATGGGTTATGAAGCATTAAAGTCAAGAGGTTTAGAAATACTACGCAACGATAGCCTCAAAGCACAGATTGTTAACCTGTACGATTTTCAATATGCCTTGATCGCTGAATCCATGGATTTAAAAAAGCAGCTTTATCTAGATACCAATCTCATTTTTAACGAACAACTACAGACGGTCATAAATGATTCTTCTACGAATATTGGCTTCTCTTTTATCAAAACACCTAACGATTTTAAAGCTTTAAAGCTAAACAACAATTTCATGGGAAATTTGACACACCTTACAGTAGAGCAATATAATTTCATCATTTACGACAGAGAAATTCTAAAAAAAATGGAAACCACTAAAACAAATATTGAACAAGAATTAAAGCAATGATAAAATTCTTCCGAAATATTCGAAAAAAACTTGCGAGCGAAAATAAATTTATGGCTTATTCAAGATATGCCATTGGTGAGATTATTCTCGTGGTAGTTGGAATTTTGATTGCATTGCAAATCAATAATTGGAATGAGAATCGAAAAATGCAACGTCAAGAAATTAAATTACTTTCTGATTTAAAGTTAGAGCTGCAAAAAACATACGTTGATTTGAATGAAGGTATTAAATACGTTAGTATTACTATTGATGATATTAATAAAATAGAATATTACCTAAAAAATGAGCTAGCTTACTCAAAAGAACTCGACAGTAGTTTTGGGAGATTTCCTCATAACTTTTCAGGATCCGTAAACTCTGCAGCTTACAATTCGCTTAAAACAATGGGAATTGGAATTATACAAAACGAAAATCTTAGAATGGATATCATTAATATGTACGATGTTAAATTTTTAAATATTCCAGATTATACAGTTGACGAAAACCTAATACGATCGAGTGTTGTCTTTCCATTTTATGCAAAAAATATAATGTATTCAGAAAATTCAACTTACTCCGCAACACCAAATAATTTTAGTGATTTAATAAAAAACACTGAATTCTTGAATATTTTAAGACTTATTAAACGGCAACGCATAAGAGGTATAGAAAGGTTTAATGAGGTTTTAATACCTCTTAATAAGTTAATCGAAGATATAAAAACAGAATTAGATAAAAAAAATATATATGATTAATGAAAATGCCTTAATAATACAATAAAAATGATCAAATTCTTCCGTCATATACGTCAAAACCTAATTATAGAAAACAAAACCACCAATTACGTCAAATACGCCATTGGTGAGATTGTGCTAGTAGTAATTGGTATTTTAATTGCATTACAGATTAATAACTGGAATGAAACCCAAAAGGATAAAAAACAAGAACATTTAATTTTGAAAAATTTGAATTTTGAATTCAAAAAAAATAAAATGGATATTGAAACCTTTAAAAAAGGTTACATCAGTTTATTTTCATCAACAAACATAATATTAAATTTAATAGGAGAAAATAACGATGTTTTAGAATCGCATAATCTCGATAGCTTAATATCTGAAAGCATCAATTATTATGATTATAGGCCTACTCAATATGTTCTGTCAGATTTAATTTCTTCAGGTAATTTAAAATTAATCACATCAGACTCCTTAAGGCTGCAATTATTTGAGTGGGCAAGTTTTATAAATGAGAAGGAAGAATCTTGGCAAACGTTAGATGACTTCTCTCAAAATATGCTGATACCCTATCTTACCAAAAATGGGTCACTTAAAAATATTGACAGTTATGGCATTTTAAAATGGGAAAAAAAATCCAAATTAAAGGCGAACACCATAAATATGTTCCACGATATTGAATTTGAAAACAACCTAGACAACCATGCTTGGGGAATAGCAAACTACATTTCAACTTTAGATAATTTAGAAAAAACAATTGATAAGATTATAAGTCTAACATCAAATAACTGATGCATTTTATGGAAAACAATACGGCAATATACCTTGTAGCTCCAGTGGTATTTTTTAGATAGGTTATTAAAATAAAACTCAAGACAAGTAAAAGAAATAAACCCAGTAGATGAATATAACTTTTTAAAAGACAAGTAAAAATCTTACATTGTAAAATACAAATGATTTACTTGAATCAAATTTAAAAATATTGAACCAACCAAAACCAAAAACATTATGACATCTGAAACAAAAAAATGGACTAAAGAGGAGTTACAAATATACATTATGTTACTCTGTGCCAATGTTGACGAGATTGAATCTAAACAAGAAATCAAATTAATTAAATCAAAAGTCGACAAAAAAATCTTTAAAAAAATATACAAAGAATTCAGTAAAGACGATGAAGATGAGCGTTTTCAAAAAATAGATGAAAGTATACATTTGCATGAATATAGTCATCTTGAACTTGAAAATTTTAGAAATGAAATTAATGAGATTTTTATGGTTGATAATCATTTAGGGAATATGGAAAGCAATCTGAACAGGATATTAGACAATATTCTTTATTAAAAGAATCCCTTTTTGTTTTTTTAAATTTAGTTGCATAAACGGCCTTAAGAATAACTAACAAATAAAAATAGTCCATGAAAGCCAAATCATTAAAAGGAAAATCTACTGAAGAAATTAAAAATGCTTTAGAACAAAGCATGACCGATGGCTTCAAGCCAACACTGGCCATATGTTTTATTTCAAAAAGTATGGATAGAATTGCCATCAGTAATATGCTCGATGCACTAGGCATCAGTGTTTTTGGTTGTACCACCAACGGAGAGTTTATAGATGAAGAGACTGAGAAAGGGTCTGCCGCTATTCTTTTACTGGACATGAACAAAGACCATTTTGAAATATATTTTGAAGAGTATCCGGAAAAAAATTATCGAGAAGTCGCAATAAGAGTTGCCAAAAAAGTAAAAGCTAAATTCAGTAAACCTGCATTTCTGATTGGCACAAGCAATGCAGCTGCAGACGGTGAAGCAATCCTTAGTGGAATTGAAGCAGTAGCCGGGCCAGAAGTAAATGCATTTGGAGGTGCTGCTGGTGATGATTATTCATTTTCTGAAACATTTGTTTTTACTAATGGCAAAGAAAGCGACCATGCCATGGTATGTATTGCTGTAGACGAAGAATATATCAAAATAAAAGGAATTGCAACTTGCGGGTGGAAACCTGTTGGCACGGAAAAGCTGGTTACAAAAAGTGAAGGCAACCACGTATATACGGTAGATAATATTCCTGTATTAGATATAACTACAAAATATGGAGGCATTGAAAATGTAACTCCTGAAAACCATAATTTACTCATAGAAATTGCCGCCAATTTTCCATTGCAATTGCAGAGAGAAAAAGGAGACCCTGTAATGCGACCTGGATTAGTAATAGATTGGAGCGACCATTCCTTTTATTGCAGTGGCACTGTGCCTCAGGGCTCTAAAGTTCGATTTTCCTTACCACCAGATTGGGATGTGATGGAAAAAGTAATTAAAGGAGTCCAAAAGTTAAAAGATACCGAAATGCCAGAAGCTGATGCCTTAATTGTTTTTAGTTGCGCTGGAAGAATCCTTGCATTTGGCCCAATGATGACAGAAGAACTGGAAGGCATAAAAAAAATATGGAACGTCCCAATGGCCGGCATGTTTAGTAATGCAGAATTGGCGAGAGCCACAGGCGGAAACCTTGAAATGCACAACCTAACAACCTGCTGTGTTGCACTAAAAGAAAAATGATTCTAAAAGCAAAACGATAAATGATTTCAAAAACAATAAAAGCACATTCAACTGAAGCCATTACCAAAGAAATTGACAAGGCAACTTCTGTTGGTTTCAAACCAACATTGGCAATTGTATTTCTTTCCATAAAACAAGATTGGAAAACGGTTAGCACTATTTTGGACAAAAAAGGCATGGCTGTTTTTGGAGCTACAACTTCAGGAGAATTTATCGATGAAAATATTGAAGAAGGCAGTATTGTAATGATGCTTTTGGATATCAAACCAGAGTATTTTAAATTAGAATTCTTAGAAACAGGAGAGCGATCCACATTTGAAAAAGCAAAACAAATCGGTAGTATTGGAAAAAATACTTTTAAAAACCCTGCATTCATCATCGTTTCAGGATGGTTGTCAAAAGATGGTGAAAATATTGTTGAAGGCATTACCGAAGGTTTTGGCAACGATGTGACCATTTTTGGAGGTATGGCAGGAGACGACCAATCGCTCGAAGGCCCTGTAGTTTTTACTTATAACAAAAGTAGCGACAAAGGGATTTTGGCACTCATCATCGACGAGAGCAAAATTGAAATCAATGGCTTAGCTACATGTGGCTGGAAACCAATAGGAACAACAAAAACGATTACAAAGAGTGAAGGAAACATTGTTTACACCATAGATGATAAACCTGCTCTCGATATGATCATGAAATATCTAGGAGTAGATTATGATTTCGAATCAGGAAAAGAAATTTTAACTCAAATTGGCGCCTATTATCCACTTCAAATGGAACGTGAAAATGTAGCTCCTGTAATGCGTACAGCTATGTTGGCCAATAGAGTAGAAAGATCACTCATTTGTGCAGGAAATGTTCCACATGGATCAAAAATCAAGTTTTCCCTGCCGCCAGATTTTGACGCCATCGAAAAAGTTATTGAAGAATGTAATGAATTGAAGAATGAACAACAATCAGAAGCCGACGCACTCGTCATGTTTTCATGCGTGAGCAGACATTTATCCTTTGGTATTTTGATGAGCGAAGAAATCAATCAAGTGCAAGAAGTTTGGAATGCTCCAATGGTAGGGTTTTTTACCTATGGGGAATTTGGAAAATCAAAAACCGGAAAACATGAATTTCATAATAATACCTGTTGTATTGTAGTATTAAAGGAAAAATAAAAAAATGAAAGCAAAATCAATTCATGGTAAATCTGTAACTGATAT
Source organism: Flavobacteriales bacterium (assembly GCA_024643405.1). Lineage (GTDB taxonomy): Bacteria > Bacteroidota > Bacteroidia > Flavobacteriales > Flavobacteriaceae > Yeosuana. Next base: position 19,260 of record JAHENA010000049.1, read on the forward strand.
CCAAAAAACTTTGGACAATACTATTAATAATGGATTCAAACCAACCATAGCAATAGTCTTCATCTCCATCAAACAAGATAGAAGAGCTCTGTGTAATTTACTAGATTCAAAAAACATTGATGTATTTGGAGCTACATCCTGTGGTGAATTCATTAACGGACAGCAATCCGTAGGCGAAATTGCAATTTTAATGTTGGAACTAGCAAAAGAGCATTACTCTATCCTTTTTGAAGCCATTGACAACCAAACTATAGAAGAAACCGTTTCAAAAGTGGCTAATAATACTTTAAAACAATTTAGCAACCCTTCTCTTATTGTTTGCTGTACAGGAGTCAACTTAAAAGGCGAGCATTTTGAAGGCGAGCATTTTGAAGGTGAAAAAGTGGTAAAAGGGTTAGAAAAAAGTCTTGGTCCAGACAAACTGTTTTTTGGAGGTATGGCAGGAGACGATTGGCAAATTAAAGAGACTTTTGTTTTTACCAATAAAAAAGAGACTAATTATGGAATAGTTGCATTGGTCCTTAACGGAGACAAAATCAATTTAAAAGGAATGGCAACAACAGGCTGGAAACCTTTGGGAATTACAAGAACAGTCACTAAAAGCAAAGGAAAATTACTCTATGAGATTGACGGTAAACCGGCCTTAGAATTATATCTAAAATATTTAGGAAAAGAAGATAAATTAACCGCAAACAACTTTAAAATATTTGAAGACTTATCCATAGAATATCCATTCATTGTAGAACGAGATGAAAACGAAACTGTGCAAAAAACACCAATGAGAATTGACACTAATGAAAGAGCATTGGTGATGGATATGCCAATGCCAGAAGGTTCAAAATTTTGGTTTACAAGTCCACCAGAATTCGATATTGTTGAAGAGGTTATTGAAAAAGCAACCCAATTAAAACAAGACACCAACGAAGAAGCTGATGCCTTATTAGTGTTTTCATGTGCAGGCAGACAGCCAATTCTAGGGCCGATGATAACAGATGAAAACGAAGGTCTTGCTGAAGTATGGAACGCACCAATGGCTGGTTTTTTTACTTATGGTGAATTTGGACGTGTTTTAAATGGCAAACAAAATTTCCATTCAGGTGCTTGCTGTTGGGTAACTCTTAAAGAAAAATAATGAATCTACACCTAACCCACATATTAGATTTTATAGAAACAGCAAAACATCTTTCTGAAGATGAAAAAACCGAATTAATTAAATCGATAAAAAGTGCTGATAAAGACTTGACGATTTCCGAATTCAAACTAGAGCGTACTGAAAAAGTAAAACGTACTACTGCTATTCTATTGGAAGAAACTATAGAAGAGTTAGAACAAAAACGAAAAGCCATTGAAGAATCCAATGACGCTTTACAAAAATCATTACAAGAGCTAAAGGCAACACAATCACAATTAATTCAATCTGAAAAAATGGCGAGTTTGGGTGAACTCACTGCTGGCATTGCTCACGAAATTCAAAACCCCTTAAACTTCGTCAATAATTTTTCTGAAGTCAGCAAAGAATTACTGGAAGAAATGCTAGAAGAAATTCATAATGGTGATATGGAAGAAGTCAATGCAATTGCCCAAGACGTCATCCAGAATTTAGAAAAAATAAACCATCATGGTAAACGGGCCGATGGTATTGTAAAAGGGATGCTACAACACAGTAGAACTAGTTCCGGAGCAAAAGAACTGACCGATATTAATGTATTGGTTGACGAATATTTACGTCTTGCGTATCATGGTTTACGTGCCAAAGACAAATCCTTCAATGCAGCGTTAGAATCTAACTTCGATAACTCCATTAAACACATCAACATTACACCTCAAGACATTGGTCGTGTGGTTTTAAATTTAATAACCAACGCATTTTACGCAGTTAATGAAAAGAAAAAAATGCATTTAAAAGATTACGAACCCAAGGTGTATGTTGAGACTAAGAAAATTAAAAACCTAGTTGAAATTCGTGTAAGTGATAATGGAAATGGGATTCCGAAGAAAATACTCGATAAAATATTTCAGCCCTTTTTCACTACTAAACCTACAGGACAAGGAACAGGATTAGGATTGAGTTTAAGTTATGATATCATAAAATCTCATGATGGAGATATTAAAGCAAACACCATAGAAAACGAAGGCTCAACATTTATCATTACTTTACCTGAGAATAAGGCATGAAACTAACCAAAAAACAAGAAACCGAAATTTTACAAGTGTATGACACCTGGTTAAACGCTTATCTAAATGGTGATATAGAAACCTATGATTACTACTTTGATGACGACTACCACTTTATTGGCTCTACCAATAATGAGGAATTTTTAAACAGAAAGGACACAACAAAATTTTTTAAAAAAACAGCCGATCAGCTTGCCGGAAAAACAGAATTAAAGAACAGAATTAAAACTATTGAATTTTTTGAAGGATTGGTTTTTGTCACTGAATTTTTTGATGCTTATTTTCTTATTAGTAAGGAATGGACCTATTACGGGCGTTTTCGATTTACTTCAGTATTAAGACAAAACAAAGAAGGCTGGCGTTTTATCTATCAGCATTTCTCCATGCCGGATTCTAAGGCTCAGGAAGGTGAAACTTTAGGTGCTGAACAAATTTCTAAAGAAAATCAGGAGCTGCGTGACGCCATCAGAAGGCGCACTGTTGAATTGGAACAAAAAAACCGCCAACTGGAAATTGAAGCAGCCTTGGAAAGAGTCCGTGCAAGAACCATGGCCATGCAGCAAAGTGATGAATTACAAGACGCCTCTCTATTACTATTCCAACAAGTGGAGGCGCTGGGAATACCGGTATTTGGATGTGGATTTAATATTTGGGATCAGGATAAAAAATTTGCGACCGCATGGATGGGAGGGCAAGAACGTACTCAACCTCCTTTCAAAACTGACTCTAGCCAAGATGTTTTCAAACGGATTTATGAGGCCGAACAAGCCGGGAAATCCTTATTTATGGAAGAAATGGGAGGTGAAGCATTGAAAGCTCATTACAAATACATGAACTCAATTCCCATTTTTAAAGAAATAGCAGACAAAATAGCTGCGGCAGGGCAATCATTTCCGACGTTCCAAATTATGCATTGCGCCTTCTTTTCTCAAGGCTACCTAATGTTTATAACATTCGAACCTGTCCCTGATGCATATGCTATTTTCAAGCGTTTCGCCAAAGTTTTTGAACAAACCTATACCCGATTCCTTGATCTTCAAAAAGCCGAAGCACAAGCGAGAGAAGCGCAGATTGAAACTGCTATGGAACGGGTAAGAAGCAGAACAATTGCCATGCAGAACAGTTCTGAATTAGCCGAGACATCCATCGAGATGTTAAACCAAATGCAAGCTTTGGGTATGCGTCCTTGGGCCTGTGGATTTAATATTTTTGAAAAGGATGAAAAAGCTGTAACCCAATGGATGAGCGCAGTTGATGGTAGTCTCCTTACTCCATTTACAACACCACTCACAGAATGTCCATTCTTCATAAGAATCTCTGAAGCCAGGCAGCGGAAAGAAGAGCTGTTTGTGATGGAGTCAGGCGGACACGAACTGGAGGAAACCTACAAATACATGTTTAGTCTTCCAGCCGCCAAAAAAGCATTAGGGGATGTTATGGCTTCCGGATTTGAAATGCCAAAATTTCAAATTTCACATTGTGCTTTTTTCTCACAAGGTTACCTGATGTTCATTACTTATGAGCCTTACCCGGAAGCACATGATATTTTTAAGCGTTTCGCCAAAGTTTTTGAACAAACCTATACCCGATTCCTTGATCTTCAAAAAGCCGAAGCACAAGCGAGAGAAGCGCAGATTGAAACTGCTTTGGAACGGGTTCGTGCCAAAACAATGGGCATGCAGCATAGTAGTGAATTGACTAGTGCGGCGACCTTATTATTTCAACAGATAC
>JAHENA010000131.1 GCA_024643405.1 Flavobacteriales bacterium
CTATCAGAAACTTTTGCTGTAAATAAAAAAGCATGAGAACCATCAAAAGTTGAAAGTTTTAATTCGTCACCTTTAATTACTCCTTCAAGATACCGATAATCACCAGTGGTAGTTCTGAAAGTTCCAGTTACTTTATTTCCGGTTTGATTAAAAATTCCTTTAGCGATATAGGTGTCTTCTTTTGTGTCAGGACTAAATACCGTTTCCCAATTCCCAGATATATTAATTTTATTTTCAACATTAGAAACTTCAAAACGATTTTTATTATTGGTTTCAGCCTCAAAAGGTACTACCCTATTTAAAGTTTCATTTTTGAAAAACCCCTTTAGATATCCGTTATTTAATATTTTAGCAACAATAAAACTCTCAAAAACAGGCATTTTAATAAAAACTGAGTCATTAACATAGAGAATATCATTTACTAAAATTACTTCATCTGCATTATAAATTTTTAACAGCTTAGATGATGAGGATTCAAAATTAAAAGGTAAATACAAAGAATCATTTATCTTTAAAGTCGCTCTATAGCTGCCAGTTTTCAATTCTTGAGGCTCTTTATTACAAGAAATTAAACTAATTAGTAAGACAAAAAGGAGAGGTCTTATCATAAGAAACTGGTTTTAAATTATAATTAATCGAAATATATCTAAAAAACTTACAAATAAAAATAATTTACCATTTCCATTACTATTCAGTATTATTATCTTTGTCACCTTATTTAAGGATAAAACATGAAGATTTCATATAATTGGTTAAAACAATTCATTAAAATAGACTGGACACCTGAACAAACGGCTGAATTACTGACGGATTTAGGTCTAGAGGTGGAAGGTATTGAAACCTACCAATCAGTTAAAGGTGGTTTAGAAGGTGTTGTCATAGGAAAAGTTTTAACATGTATTAAACATCCAAATGCCGATAAATTAAAAATAACTACCGTTGATATAGGTGGTGAAAACCCATTACAAATTGTTTGTGGTGCCCCTAATGTATCCGTAGGACAAAAAGTACCTGTCGCCACTATTGGAACTACATTATATTCTCCTGAGGGTGAAGCCTGGACCATAAAGAAAGGTAATATCCGCGGAGAAGAAAGTCATGGTATGATTTGCGCTGAAGATGAGCTTGGCTTGGGAGATTCTCATGATGGTATTATGATTTTAAATGATAATCTTACAGTTGGAACCTTAGCTTCGACTGTATTTGAGGTAGAAAACGATCAGGTTTTTGAAATTGGATTAACACCAAACAGGGCTGACGCCATGAGTCATTTGGGTACAGCAAGAGATTTAAAGGCAGGATTATTACAAAAAAATATTAGCTTAGAACTTATTACGCCATCCCTTAGCGCTTTTCATACAGATAATAGATTATTAAAAATTGATGTAACCGTTAAAAATAAAGATTTAGCCCCACGCTATTGTGGTGTCACTATTTCTGGAATTAAAGTTGATAGCTCGCCTGCATGGTTGCAACATCGATTAAAAGCCATTGGCTTAACACCTATAAACAATATAGTGGACATTACTAATTATGTTTTACATGATTTAGGACAACCACTCCATGCTTTTGATGCCGTAAAAATTAAAGGCAACAAAATTGAGGTTAAAACGTTAAAAACAGGTACAAAGTTTGTAACTCTTGATGGTATTGAGAGAACTTTATCTGAAGAAGACTTAATGATTTGTGATGCAGAAAAACCCATGTGTATTGCCGGCGTTTTTGGTGGATTACATTCAGGTGTTTCAGAATCTACAACCAGTATCTTTTTAGAAAGTGCTTATTTCAATCCAGTAAGTATTAGAAAATCAGCTAAACGCCATGGTTTAAATACCGATGCTTCCTTCAGATTTGAGCGTGGTATTGATCCAAATATTACGGAGATGGCTTTAAAACGGGCTGCACTTTTAATTCAAGACATTGCTGGTGGTGAGATTTCCAGTGATATCGTTGATGTATATCCTAACAAAATAGAAGACTTTCAGGTTCGATTGAGTTTTGAAAACGCTAAAAAACTCATTGGTGAAGAAATTCCTAAAGACATTATAAAACGTATCTTAACCTCTTTGGAAATTAAGGTGAATAATGTTACAGAAACTGGATTAGGTTTAACTGTTCCTGCATATAGAAATGATGTTCAAAGAGAAGCTGATATTATTGAAGAGATTTTAAGAGTATATGGTTATAATAATATAAACATTACCGAAAAATTAAATGCCTCTATTTCAAGCACCTCAAAATTTGAAGATCACAAAATTCAGAATGTTGTTGGCAACCAACTGGTTTCACAAGGCTTTTTTGAAATTTTAGCCAATTCTTTAACAACCCCTGCTTATACCAAATTAAGTTCTCACTTAAATGAAGAACACAATGTCACTATATTAAATCCTTTAAGTAATGATTTATCGGTGTTAAGACAGTCGTTACTATTCTCTGGTTTAGAAGCATTATCATATAACTTAAATAGAAAAAGACTTGATTTAAAGTTATTTGAATTTGGTAAATCATACCACGATTTTAATGGAAAAAGAGAAGAACAAAAGCACTTAACATTATTTTCTACCGGAAATCAAAATAACGACACCTGGCTATATCCGAACAAAATAAGTGATTTTTTCTTTATGAAAGGCACTATTCAGGCTGTTTTAGAACGCCTAGGAATTACAAGGATTCAAGAATCACCATTAGACAATGATTTGTTTAGTGAAGGATTGGAATTAGGTTTAGGTAAAATAAAACTGGTTGAATTTGGCTTAATTAAAAAACCAATCCTAAAGCATTTTGACATATCTCAGGAAATTATTTATGCGGATTTTAATTGGGATGCTATTTTAGAAATGGTTAAACGGAACAAAATTTCATTTCAGGCCATACCTAAATATCCTGAGGTGCGTCGAGATTTTGCCTTATTATTAAATGACCATGTGAGTTTTAAAGATATTCATGCCATTGCGAATAAAACAGAGCGGCAATTACTAAAAAAAGTGAGTTTATTTGATGTGTACCAAGGAAAAAATTTACCTCAAGGCAAAAAAAGTTACGCAATAAGTTTTACTTTGCAGGATGAACAAAAAACTCTTACAGACAAGCAAATAGAAAAAATCATGGACTCCCTTCAAGGTAATTTTGAAAAAGAACTAGGCGCTGAGTTAAGATAAAATAGGCCTTTCAACAATAATCTTTCTAGATTACACGTACAAAAAAAGCCTTTCAAATAATTGAAAGGCTTTACTTTTTGGGTGGAAGACCGGATTCGAACCGGCGACCCTTGGTACCACAAACCAATGCTCTAACCAGCTGAGCTACAACCACCATGTAACTTGCATTTTTTTAATGCGTGTGCAAATGTAACTGATTTCAGTTTTTCTGCAAAGATTTTTATTAATATTTTAAAAGGAAATTTTAATAATTTACCTGAGGTTCCAAAAAACTAAAGGACCCGTTGAAAGAAACGTCTTTTAACTTCCTAATTAACAAGTATTAAGTGTTATTATTTCAAATCAAACAAACTATCAACCGCAATATTTCTGTCAACCGTAAAACCTTCCCCGTATGCCGTCCCTATTAAACGCCCCATATCAATCGCTCTGTTTTTAATATTATCGGTAAAATTTTTAGTTGAAATCGGTGTCATTGGTTCCTTACTATTCTCATCATAGAATTGCGTTTTATAGGCCAATACAGCCTCCATTTTTAAATCCATAAAGCCAGAAACATCCACAATGACGTCAGGTTCTAAATTTTTCCATTGTATATAATGATAAATTTGTTTTGGACGCCAAGGCTCCTGCCACGTTTCATCATCCTCAGTTTTGGTATCAATTTTTAATAATCCACTTAGAAAACAAGCATCACTAACCAATTGGCTTCCTTTGGCATGATCAATATGCCTGTCCTCAATGGCATTACAAATCACTACCTCTGGTCTGAATTTACGAATCATTTTAATTAATTCTAATTGATGATACTTATCATTAACAAAAAAGCCATCTGCAAATTCCATATTAGTTCTCATAGCCACTCCTAAAATTTTTGCGGCATCATTAGCCTCTTCAAATCTTGTTATTTCAGTACCACGAGTGCCTAATTCACCTTGAGTTAAATCAACAATACCTACTTTTTTACCATTGGCAATTTCTTTAGCTAAAGTAGCAGCGCAACCTAATTCAACATCATCTGGATGTGCACCAAAGGCAAGAATATCTAATTTCATAAGTTTCTGTTTTATTCACTTAATAAAAGTTCACTACAAAATTCACTTATTTTTATGTAATGTTCCAATTAATTATCCATTTTTTAAGGAAACGAAATAGAAATAATGATATTTTTTTTTAAAATAATGGTGATTATTAATAAATCAACATATCTATTACGTTTTCGTTAGTAATAATTTGATATTATTATCAATAAAAGTCAAAATTATTGAAAAATTCAATATTTATTCATTTTATGACAATTGTCATAAATAATGGCTTTTATGCATAGTAATTTTATACCATAATAAAAAACAAACGATCTCTACGACCATTTTTAATGGTCATTTAAATAAATTTAATACTTAAAAGACATGAAAGAATCAACCCTAATACATACAGACATGAAAAAGTATGGATTAAAAGATGTTAACGCCCACTGGAATTTATCTCCTGAAGAGCTTCAAAGAATCTCTGTTGAAAAAGATATGGGGAAAGAAACTTTAAACGGAACACTTGCCATCAATACCGGAAAATTTACTGGTAGATCTCCACAAGACCGATTTATAGTAAAAGATGATTATACTGCAGATAAAGTATGGTGGGGAAAAGTTAACAAACCTGTCTCTTCTGAAAATTTTGATAAACTTCAAAAAGAAGTTATTAATTATCTTTCTGGAAAAGAATTATATATAAGAGACGGCTATGTTTGTGCTGATCCCAGATATAAAACAAACATAAGAACCATTACAGAATTCCCTTGGTCAAATTTATTTGTTTTCAATATGTTTTTAAGACCTGATGCAGCTGAATTAGAAAACTTTAATGAAGAATGGTTAGTACTTTGTGCTCCCGGTTATGTAGCACAAAACCCAAGTGAATACGGTATTCGTCAAGGCAACTTTTCTATCATCAACTTCACTAAAAAAATTGCCTTAGTAGGAGGTTCTGCTTACACTGGTGAAATGAAAAAAGGCATTTTCTCAGCTTTAAATTTAATCCTACCCGTTGAAAAAAATGTATTACCAATGCATTGTTCTGCAAACGTGGGTGAAGACGGAGATACCGCCATTTTCTTTGGATTATCTGGCACTGGTAAAACCACGCTTTCTGCAGATCCTGATAGAAAACTTATTGGTGATGACGAGCATGGTTGGACCGCCGATAACACTATTTTCAACTTTGAAGGTGGCTGTTACGCCAAAGTCATTGATTTAACTGAAGAAAAAGAACCAGATATTTTCAGAGCTATTAAACCAGGTGCTTTGCTTGAAAATATAGTTTTTAAAGACAATGGCGAAGTAGATTATTTAGATAGCCGAATTACTCAAAACACTCGTGTAAGTTATCCAATCTATCATATTGATAATATTCAAGAACCTTCATTTGCAAAAAACCCAAAAAACATCTTCTTTTTAACATGTGATGCTTTTGGGGTATTGCCTCCTGTTTCAAAATTAACTCCTGGTCAAGCAGCATATCATTTTATTTCCGGATATACTGCAAAAGTAGCAGGAACTGAGGCTGGAATTACTGAGCCAGTTCCATCATTTTCTGCTTGTTTTGGAGAACCATTTATGCCTTTGCATCCGGCAAAATATGCTGAAATGTTAAGTGCAAAAATGCAGGAAGCTGGTGTTAACGT
>JAHENA010000132.1:0-1973 GCA_024643405.1 Flavobacteriales bacterium
ATTTTTATTAATAAAAGATGACAAATGTCAGAATATATACACTCTTAAATTTTTACTTTTACTAAAGTAAACTTAAATACTTCACAACATGACTATAGGTGTTTTAAAAGAAACCCAAAAAGGTGATAATAGAGTCGCTATTACCCCAAAAATTGCCCAACAACTTATTGCAAAAGGATTTGAAGTAAAAGTAGAAGAAGATGCGGGAGCAAATTCATCTTACAAAAATTCTGATTATAGCAAAGCTGGAGCACATATTAGGACCAAAGAAGACCTATTTAAAAATGCGGATATCTTAATTAAGATTAACCCATTTGAAAAAAAAGAACTAAAAAAATTAAAAAAAGGTCAAATTATAATGGCCCAACTATTTCATAAATCTCATCCAGGTGAAATGAAATTGATTGCCGAAAAAGGAGCCACGGCCTTTTCAATGGATGCCATGCCTCGAATTTCAAGAGCTCAAGACATGGATGTTTTAAGTTCTCAAAATAATTTAGCTGGCTATAAAGCTGTTATTAAAGGAGCATATGAAATGACCAAAATATTTCCATTAATGATGACTGCTGCTGGAACAATTTCTCCGGCTAGAGTTTTGGTTTATGGAGTTGGGGTTGCAGGGTTACAAGCCATAGCTACAGCCAAACGATTAGGAGCTATTGTAGAGGCAACTGATATTAGAATCGAAACAAAAGAACAAGCTGAATCTTTGGGTGCTAAATTTATCTTGGTTGATAACAATGGTGAAGACGCTGGAAGTGTATATGCTAAAGTAGCTTCTGAAGATTATGCAAGACGACAAAAAGAAGCTGTTGATAAATCTTTGTTCAAAGCCGATTTGGTAATCACAACAGCGATGGTGCCAGGAAGAACATCACCTGTATTAATTAATGAAGATCAAGTAAAAAATATGCAAAATGGAGCAGTTATTATAGATTTAGCTGCTGCACAAGGTGGAAATTGTGAACTCAGTGTAATGAACAAAACAGTAGTTAAACATGGTGTTAAAATTATAGGAACTACAATATCACCAGAAAGTGTTTCTACCAATGCAAGTGATCTTTATGCTAAAAATACCTTCAATTATTTAGTTCACTTAACTGATGCCAATAAATTCAAATGGGATTTGGAAGATCAGATTACAGATGAAACTTTAATTGTATATAATGGAACAATTAGACAAAATGGAAAAGTTAAACAAGAAGTAAAAATATCTTAAAAAATGACAGAATTAATAGATTTTATAAGCAATAACATTCAAATGATATATATCGTCATTCTGATGATATTTGTTGGAATTGAAGTTATTGGTCACGTACCTGCAGTTTTGCATACACCATTAATGTCAGGTGCCAATGCAATACACGGTGTAGTTATCATTGGTGCCATTTTAGTAATGTTGGGTACAGAACCTGACAATATTTTAGCACAAGCACTTGGTTTTGTAGCTGTTTTATTGGGTACGTTAAATGTGGTTGGTGGATTTGTTGTTACCGACCGTATGTTAGAAATGTTTAAAAAGAAAAAATAATGGAATATATATTTAGTCTCGAATTTATTTATTTAGTTGCATCAATCACCTACATTCTTGGTCTAAAAATGTTAGGGCATCCTGAAACCGCTAGAAGAGGTAACCTTATTGCTGCTGTAGGTATGACTTTAGCAATATTTGGCACTTTGTTTTTATATCAAGGAGAAGTGGTAACACAAATATACATTTTAATCGGAGCAGCAATTCTTATTGGCACTATTATAGGTTGGGCTATTGCAAAAAAAGTTGCTATGACCAAAATGCCAGAATTAGTTTCATTATTTAATGGAATGGGTGGAGCATGTGCTGCATTAATTGGATTGATAGAATTCAAGCATTACACAGGAGATTCATTATCTATAGTTACGATTTTATCAGGAATGATTATAGGAAGTATTTCCTTTTCAGGTAGTATGATCGCATGGGGAAAATTAAATGGATA
>JAHENA010000132.1:2073-5711 GCA_024643405.1 Flavobacteriales bacterium
GAAACCAATGTAGATTATGATAAACTAGCAGAAATGGATGCAGTCAATCCTGAATTTCCAAATACTGATGTTGTATTTGTTGTTGGCGCTAACGATGTTGTTAATCCAGCTGCAAAAAATAACCCAAGTAGCCCAATTTATGGTATGCCAATTTTAGATGTTGAGAATGCTAAACAAATAATTGTAAATAAAAGAAGTATGAAACCTGGATATGCAGGTATTGAAAATGAGCTATTCTACAATCAAAAAACATCAATGCTATTTGGTGATGCCAAATCTGTAATTCAAGAATTAATTGTGGAGTTAAATAGCATGTAATTGTGCTCCAAATATTGTTTAAAATTAAGTTTAATTAACATAAAATGATTTTTTTAGTTAATTAAACTTAATTTTTTTCATTGCATCTTTAATTTAATACCTTTGTATTAAAGTTTTAACCCAGATTTAAAGATGGAAATTACTCTTAAAGGAGATAGGGAATTTGAAGAAATTCCCTCATTAAAAACAAAAGCGCTTCGAATTAATCTTAACGAAAATATTTATGGAACTTTTGCAGAAATAGGTGCTGGGCAAGAGACTGTAAGACACTTTTTTAGAGCTGGTGGTGCTTCTGGAACCATTGCAAAAGCCATGTCTGCCTATGATAAGGATTTTAGTGATGATATTTATGGTGTTGAGGAAGACGGCCGTTATGTCACAGAAGCTAGGTTAAGAAAAATGCTTTCCCATGAAATTGATCTTATTGAAAAACGAATCACTAGGGATAAACACCCTAATAAAATGTTCTTTTCATTTGCAAATACGGTAGCAACAATTGATTTTGCTAAACAATTTAAAGGACATGGTTGGGTTGGCATAAAATATCAACTTGATTCAGATCAAGATTACAATGAAATTGTACTGCATGTAAGATTTAAAGAAACCGATGCCAGATTGCAACAAGAAACGCTTGGAATTTTGGGTCTTAATCTAATTTATGGAGCATTTTATAAATATAATGTACCTAAAAAATTACTTCGCTATCTATACGATCACTTAAACAAAGACCAATTAGAAATAGACACAGTCAATTTTTCTGGACCTGCTTTTAAAGACGTCGACAACCGATTAATGAGCTTGCAATTGGTCAAAAACGGGATGACCGATGCCGTAATGTTCTCACCAGATGGCACCAATGTATTGCCAGCAAGAGAGTTATACAAAAAAAATATTTTAACACTTCGTGGAAGCTTTAGACCTGTTACCAAAGTTAACATGGATATGTTTGAGAGATCTTACAGATTGTTTCTTGAAGAGAATAGAGTAACTGAAAACAATACTAAAGTACTTTTTGAAATTACTTTATCCAATCTTAGAGCTGAAGGTGAAATTGATGAGCAAGATTTTATGGATAGAGCAGATTTACTTTGCTCACTTGGTCAAACAGTTCTGATTTCGAATTTTCAGGAATATTACAAACTGGTTGAATATTTTTCACAATACACTAAAAACCGAATGGGCCTTGCAATGGGTGTAAATAATCTAATAGATATTTTTGACGAAAAATACTATCGCCATTTAAGTGGTGGCATACTTGAGGCCTTTGGCAAATTGTTCTTCAAAGATTTAAAAGTTTATCTATACCCAATGTTAGATGCCGAAACAGGTGAATTGTTGACGAGCGAAAACTTGAAAGTTCACCCACGTATGAAAGAACTGTATAAATTCTTTAAATACAATGGGAAAGTTGCAGATATTACAGATTATGATCCGGAATTTTTGACTATTTTTTCCAGAGAGATCCTGGAAAAAATTTCAGAAGGTAAAAGAGGTTGGGAAAAAATGATGCCAGAAGGTATTGCCGATTTAATTAAGGACTATAGAATGTTTGGCTATACCAGAAGACCCATTGTTCTCAGAAAAGAACGCATCAGAAAATTATAAATTAGCTTTCCGATTCCAAAACCTGTAAAGCATGTATTTTGGCCTTTACTTTATCAATGACTTTTTCAATGATTCCATTTTCGTCAATTACAAAAGTCGTTCTGTGAATACCATCATACTCCCTTCCCATAAACTTTTTTGGCCCCCAAACTCCATAAGCATTGATAACCTTTTTGTCCTCATCTGCCAATAATGGATATTGAAATTCAAATTTATCTTTAAAATTGGATTGCTTTTTTTGAGTGTCTGCACTTACACCTAAAATATTATATCCTTTATTTTTTAAATCTGAATAATGGTCTCTCAAATTACAAGCTTCAACAGTACATGTTGGTGTACTCGCCGCTGGATAAAAAAACAAAACTAACTTGCTTCCTTTATAATCTGATAATGAAATGGTATTGTCTTTTTCATCTTTAGCAATAAAATTTGGCGCTTTATCTCCCGGTTTTAATTTAGTCATATTTGTTACCTTTGATTTTTTACAAAAATACAACTTATGACCAAGCAAGAAAAGGTAAAATTTGTTATTGAAACGTTAAATAAACTATATCCGACAATACCTGTTCCTTTAGAGCACAAAGACCCTTATACATTGTTAATAGCAGTATTAATGTCTGCACAAAGTACAGATGTTAGAGTAAATCAAATTACACCCATATTATTTAAAAAAGCAGATAACCCATATGATATGGTGAAACTTACAGTAGATGAGATTAGAGAAATCATTAAACCTGTTGGTTTATCTCCAATGAAAAGCAAAGGCATTTATGGTCTTTCTAAAATATTAATCGAAAAACATGAAGGTAAAGTCCCAAAAACCTATGAAGAACTAGAAGAATTACCAGCTGTTGGCCATAAAACAGCTGCTGTGGTATTATCACAAGCTTTTGGTATACCGGCTTTCCCAGTAGACACACATATTCATAGATTAATGTACCGATGGAATTTTAGCAGTGGAAAAAATGTGGTTCAAACCGAAAAAGACGCCAAACGATTGTTTCCAAAATCATTATGGAATGATTTGCACCTTCAAATAATTTGGTATGGGCGTGAATATTCTCCAGCTAGAGGTTGGGATTTAGAAAAAGACATTATCACAAAAACAATTGGAAGGAACTCAGTTTTAAAAGAGTATAATAAAATAAAAAAGTCCTGACGACTAACAAATCAGGACTTTTTCAAAGTTTAATTTAGAAGTGCTTCAAACTTCATTTTATTACAATTAATAACACTTAAAGCCTTAGAATAATTCAAAAGAAAAATAATTGTTTCTTCTTTTGGATTTAGGTTTTCAATTTTTTTTGGGGTCTTAGAGTAAAGTTTTGCCATTATTCAAATTTTAGGTTTTTATATCATAGAAACGCAGCAAAACTTCATTTATTGCACTAATTTGTTAAAATAATATTATTTTTTTCGATTACCTTCCTTAAGTTAATGAGTGCATAACGCATTCTCCCTAACGCGGTATTGATACTTACTCCAGTTTTATCTGAAATATCTTTAAAGCTCATGTCATTATACATACGCATTACCAAAACTTCTTTTTGGTCTTCAGGTAGTTCCTCAATAAGTCGTCTTATGTCAAATTCAACTTGCTCTTTAATGAGTTGCTTTTCAGCATTTAAAGACGTATCACTCAACACTGAAAATATACTAAACTCTCCAGAGTTATCAAATTTTGGCATGCGGTTGTTTTTTCTAAAATGGTCGAT
>JAHENA010000050.1 GCA_024643405.1 Flavobacteriales bacterium
AAAAACGCTTGGCATACCTGTACATGGAAGTTTAGAAGAAAACATATTTTTCTATTGCCTGGTAATTCACCAGTAGGATTAAGATTACCTTTAAACTCTTTAATAAAAAACCCAAAACAAGAAGAATTCCCTCTATATATTCCGGATAATTTCTCAAGCAAGAATCCTTTTCCAGATTATAAAAAAATTATAGAAAAACGTTATAAAGACTTAAGTAAAAAAGAACTTCCAAAGGACCGTAAAGAATATTTTATAAGAACCGCTATTTGTTCAGAAATTAGGGATGGTAAATTATACTTGTTTTTACCTCCTTTGGACAGTGCAGAAATATTTTTAGATTTACTGGCATCAATTGAAGCTACTGCAAATGAACTAAATATTCCTGTTATTTTAGAAGGCTATGATGCACCACATGACCAAAGATTAGAATCATTAAAAATCACACCTGATCCTGGAGTCATTGAAGTCAATGTGCAACCGGTAAAAAGCTGGAATGAACTAACTAAAAATACTTTTACCTTATACGAGCAAGCAAAGCAAGCCCGTTTAGGAACTGAAAAATTCATGGTAGATGGCAAACATACAGGAACTGGTGGAGGTAATCATGTCACTTTAGGTGGAATCACGCCTGCGGATAGCCCTTTATTGCGAAGACCAAATTTATTGCGCAGCCTTTTAACATTTTGGCAACATCATCCCGGGCTATCGTATCTGTTTTCAGGTGCTTTTATAGGACCGACAAGCCAAGCTCCAAGAATTGATGAAGCACGCATGGACAGCTTATATGAATTAGAAATTGCTTTTAATCAAATTCCTAAAAATGGTGAAGTTCCCTTTTGGTTAACAGACCGACTTTTTAGGCATTTACTAACAGATTTAACAGGAAATACGCATCGATCAGAATTTTGTATTGACAAACTATTTTCTCCAGATTCCTCATCAGGCAGATTGGGTATCCTAGAATTACGTGCCTTTGATATGCCGCCGCATCCACAAATGAGTTTAATGCAAAATTTATTAGTTAGAACATTAGTTGCTTGGTTTTGGAAAAAACCATACGAGCATAAATTGGTGCGTTGGGGTACAGAATTACATGACAAATTCTTGATTGAGCATTTTGTTAGAGAGGATATTAAAGATATTGTTGTGCAATTAAATCATGCTGGCTATAATTTTAAAGAAGATTGGTTCAATCCATTTTTTGAATTTAGATTCCCACTTCACGGCATGGTTGATATTAACAATATCCATTTAGAATTAAGAGCTGGAATTGAACCCTGGAATGTTTTAGGTGAAGAAATGACTGGTAGTGGCGCAGCAAGATATGTTGATTCTTCTTTAGAGCGTATTCAGGTTAAAGTATCTCATTTTAATCATGACAGATATATATTAACTTGTAATGGCGTTAAAGTAAATCTAATTAAAACAGGTGTTCAGGAAGAATACGTCGCAGGTATAAGATATAAAGCTTGGAATCCTTATTCAGCATTACATCCTACTATTGGAGTAGATGCTCCTTTGGTTTTTGATATAGTTGATTCTTGGAATAAACGTTCTGTTGGAGGATGTACTTATTTTGTGGCACATCCCGGTGGACGTTCTTATGAAACATACCCAGTTAACAGCTATGAGGCTGAATCTAGGAGAATTAATAGATTCTGGGATTTTGGACATTCACAAGGGGAACTAGATTTACAAGAAAATATTAAGCAAAATAAGTCAAAGAAAGGTGCTTCAGATGACGATTCACAGAAGAAATTTAAATTTACAGAATTACCAGTAAATCCTGAATTCCCCAATACGCTTGACCTTAGAAAAAAATAATAATAACATTTATGACGGTTAATACCAATATATTATTTCAAAATTACTTTTCTGATGTAAAGAATTATGACGAAGTCATCAATAGTAATATGATAATAAATTCCAATTGGGAAAATTTACTTGATAATTTAACAAATATTGGAATCGACCAACTCAAATTAAAGCAAAATGAGATTAATTGGTTAATGGCAGAAAATGGTGTTACCTATAATGTTTATAATGATCCTAAAGGATTAAACAGGCCCTGGAATTTAAATATAGTTCCCTTTCTCATTCATGAAAATGAATGGAGTAACATAAAAAAAGGTATAGAGCAGCGTGCTGAATTACTCAATTTAGTTTTAAAAGATATTTATGGAAAACGAGAACTCATTTCCAAAGGAATTGTACCACATGAAGTCATTTTTGCGCATCAAGGTTTTCTAAGACAATGTGATCAAATTCAATATAAAACATCTAAACATTTATTGATTTATTCTGCAGATTTAGCGAGAGGGCCCGATGGAAGAATGTGGGTTGTTAATGATAGAACACAAGCACCCTCAGGGATGGGTTATGCTTTAGAAAACAGATATTCTATTAGCAGAGTGATTCCTGATATTTTTAAAAATATTAACGTCAAGCAAGCAGCTGGATATTTTTATGATTTTAATCAAATGTTAGTGGAGTCTGCTCCTCAAAATCAACATGACCCTAATATTATAATTTTAACACCTGGTCCTCATAATGAAACCTATTTTGAACACGCATACCTATCCACTTATTTAGGCTACCCTCTGGTTCACGGAAATGATTTAGTTGTACGAAATAAAAAGGTTTACATTAAATCACTAAAAGGCCTTAAACAAGTCGATGTCATTCTTAGACGTGTTGATGATGCCTATATGGATCCTTTGGAATTAAGAGAAGATTCTTATTTAGGAGTTGTGGGATTATTAGATGCGGTGCGTGAACAAAATGTAACCGTTGTAAACCCTATTGGAAGCGGTATTTTAGAAAACTCTGGTCTGATTCCTTTTATGAATCACATTTGCAGGTATTTTTTCAATGAAGATCTTATATTGCCTCAAATAGCTTCATGGTGGTGCGGACAAGAAAAAGAACGAAACTTTGTATTAAACAACCTCACCCAACTGGTTGTAAAAAGAATAGATAGATCAAATAGAGAATCCATTTATTTCTGTGAGTTTTTAACTCATTCTCAATTAGAAGAATTAAAGAAAGATATACAATCTTATCCTTATAGTTATGTAGCACAAGAGAAAATATCCTTTTCAACGGCACCCGATTTTATAAATGGTCAATTGGAACCAAGAAAAGTAACTTGCCGCACATTTGCCATTGCTAAACAAAATAGTTATAGTGTTATGCCTGGAGGCCTGGTAAGAGTGGCTCCTGAGCGAGAAGATTTATATGTTTCCAACCAACGTGGTGGCATTAGCAAGGATTTTTGGATAATTTCAGATGAAGAACAAACCAATATTCAAAATTATACTTGGGACAACTCCCATAGAATATCGATTGCAGATATCAATGATTTACCAAGTCAAACAGCTGAAAACTTGTTTTGGTCAGGAAGATATTTAGGAAGGTCTTTAGTTACTGCTAGGTTTTTAAGAATGGCCTTAAACAGAATGAGTGAATTGCAATTTAATGAACAGCAAAACACCTCAGATAATTTACAATATATTTATCAAGCCCTTACTAATATAACATCTACATTTCCCGGATTTGTAGGGAAAGGAAAAGAACTAACTTTAAATAATCCATTGAAGGAGATTTGCTCTTTGATTCTTGAAGAAAAACGCTTTGGAACATTTGCTCAAGCTCTTAATAGCTTTAATAACTCTTACTACTCCTTAAGAAACTTATGGTCAAAAGACATGTGGCGGGTTTTTGACAGTATTCAAAAAACCTGGCTCAAATTCAAAGAAGAAAATAATTATAGCATTGCTGAACTTATAAAATTACTTGATAAAATAATTACAAGGTTAATTGCTTTTATGGGGCTTATTGAAGAAAGTATTTTGGTAGAACAAGGCTTACTGCTATACTTTATAGGTCTGCAAACTGAGCAGGCTATGATGAATATTGAAAAATGCCGGGCCCTTTTAGTTTTTAATCATGAAGAACATCTTCAATATCAAATATTGGAATCATTACTTACTAGTCATGAAAGTTTAAACATTTACAGATATAGTTATCGCTCCTATTTAAGTGTTGAAAACGTAATAAAATTGATTCTTTTAGATGAAAAATTCCCGAAATCATTGACCTATCAACTCAATAGAATACAAAAAGATATTGATAATTTACCGCATTCTAACACTCAAGATAATCTTTCTGAGCCTCAACAATATATTTACAAAGCCCATAAGATTATTAGTGAAACAACCATCAATTCACTGTTAGAACTTAACCCAGACGGAAGTTTAAGGCAAAATCTGGATGACGTTCTTTCAATATTAAGTGATTTACTTCATGAAACATCCTTATCCATTTCAAATACCTATTTTAATCATTCTCATCAACAAACACAGTTAGTAAATCAAGATTTTTCTTCATAATTATGATATATAAATTATCACATAATACCAGTTACAATTATGAAAGTGATGTTACTTTTTGTCATAATATAGCTATTCTTAAACCAAAATCAATGATGGGTCAATCCGTATTAGAATACAAGCTTGAAGTTAGCCCGTTACCTACTGAAATTTCTGAAAAAATTGATTTTTTCGGGAATACAATTACCCGATTTTCAATTCAAAAATCACATAAAGAGTTAAGTGTTAAAGCAACTAGTAAAATATTACGCAATTTTAGTTTACAACCTGATATATTCAATTCAATTGAAGGAAAAAGTATCACCCTTGAATCTGCTATAGAAGCCCTAGAAATAATTTCACCTGAAATTTTAGAAGTTAAACAATTTTTGCTTGATTCTATTCTTATCTCAAAGATAACCGAAGACATCAGAGCCTATGCGAAAGTATCATATAAGGCGAACAGGTCTGTTTTTGAAGCTAGTTTTGAACTAATGCAACGGATTTATACAGATTTTAAATTTGATTCAAAATTTTCAAATGTTGCGACTCCTTTAAGTGAAGTTATGAAAGCGAAAAAGGGCGTTTGCCAAGATTTTGCACAAATTGCTATTGCTTGTGTGCGGTCTGTAGGATTGCCTGCAAGATATGTAAGCGGTTATATTGAAACGATGCCTCCACCCGGTAAAGAAAAACTCATTGGATCAGACGCATCACACGCTTGGTTTTCTGTATATATTCCAAAATTTGGGTGGGTTGACTTTGATCCAACAAATAATCAAATACCAAAAGATCAACACATTACAGTGTCCTATGGCAGAGATTATTATGATGTAGCTCCTTTAAAAGGAGTTATCTATAGTAATGGAGAAAATAGAATGAAAGTCTCTGTAGATATAAGACCAGATACAGAAAGCTAATTGTATTTATTTCAGACTTTTGGTATGAAAATTAACAAGGCCTTCAATAGGTCTTCTTTCAAAATTACCAACCTGAAAGCCCATTTCTTGAGCCACTTCTTTAATTTCACCTTGTGAAAAATAGGCAATAGAACCTGCAAAATGAACAGGTACGGTCTTAAGCTCTTCCTTGTATTGCAAGATATAGTTTTTAACAAAAAGTCTGATACCATCTTTGATAAGATTTCTTATATATTCAGAATCTTTATTTAAAAACATAAACTCAGCAAAATTTGCCAGATAAGCATTCGGATTTGGTTGTTTATAAACGTTATATTTAATATAATCAGCATCTAGATTATATTTCGTTGAAAAAGCAACTTTTACATCTGTTGGCATATGATTAAAATAATAATCTCTTATTAATTGTTTACCATAAAAATTTCCAGCAGCATCATCCATTAAAATATAACCTAAAGATTGTACTCTTTGATGCAATTGTTTGCCATCATAGTAACTGCAATTAGACCCAGTACCTAAAATACAAACTACAGCTGCTTCCCTTTCGTGATTAATAGTAGAATACACCGCTGCCATGGTATCCTCTTCTACTTTAATAAAAGCGTTTAGAAAGATTTCCTTTAATACATTAGCAACAGATTCTTTACCTCTTTCAGTCCCGCAACCTGCACCATAAAAATAGACGTGAGTGACTTCACTTCTGTTATTTTTAAGGTCCTCATTTTTTTTAATTGTTTTCTTAAGTTTTTTTTCAGTTAAAATTTCTGGATTAAGTCCTTTTGTACGAATTTTTTCCAATAATTGATTACCGTCTTTATCAACTGCAATCCAATCACACTTAGTAGAACCACTATCAACAATTAAAATCATAAGCTTTGAGATAAATAAAATCCATGGAATTATTTATGTTAAATAATTCCATGGACAATATATTAAAAATTATACAGAATGAATATGTTGTGCTAAATCAATTAATTTAGTTGAATATCCAAATTCATTATCATACCATGATACTAGTTTGAAGAAATTATCATTTAATGCGATACTTGCATCTGCATCAAAAACACTTGTCATAGATTCTGAAACAAAGTCTTGAGAAACAACAGCCTCTTCAGTATATCCTAAAATACCTTTTAATTCATTTTCAGAAGCTTTCTTTAAAGCAGCTTTCACTTCATCCCATGTAGCCGCTTTTTTTGTTCTAACAGTTAAGTCTACTACAGATACATCTGGAGTAGGTACTCTGAATGACATTCCCGTTAACTTACCATTTAATTCAGGAATCACTTTACCTACAGCTTTTGCCGCTCCCGTTGAAGAAGGTATGATATTAGCTAAAGCGCTTCTTCCACCTCTCCAATCTTTTTTAGAAGGACCATCAACAGTTAATTGTGTTGCAGTTGTCGCATGTACTGTGGTCATAAGCCCTTCAATAATTCCAAAATTATCATTAATAACTTTAGCTAATGGCGCTAAACAATTTGTTGTACATGAAGCATTTGAAACAATTGTATGAGCAGCAGTAATTTGTTTATGGTTTACTCCCATTACAAACATTGGTGCATCCGCAGAAGGTGCTGAAATAGCTACCTTTTTAGCTCCAGCAGTAATATGCTTTTGAGCGCCTTCTAATGAAGTAAAAATACCTGTACAATCTAAAACAACTTCGGCTCCAACAGCATCCCATTTTAAATCTTCTGGATTACGTTCAGCTGTAACTCTAATTTCTTTTCCGTTAACAACTAAATTTCCGTTTTTTACTTCAACAGTTCCACTAAATTTTCCATGAACTGAATCAAACTTTAATAGGTAAGCTAAATGTTCTACATCTAATAAATCATTGATACCTACTATTTCTACATTTGGTCTTGACGCTGCTACTCTAAAAGCAATTCTACCAATTCTACCAAATCCATTAATTCCTAATTTTAATTTTGACATTTTCTTTATGTTAAGATGTTAAGTGGCCATTATTTCTGACACACGCAATAATTCTAAATTTATTTTTGATTTTCCTTTAATAGCCTTTTCTAAAGGTGTTAACTCAATTTCATTATTAAGTAATCCAACCATATAATTGGTTTTTCCTTCCATTAAAGACTCCACGGCTTTCACACCCATTCTACTAGCTAAAACACGGTCAAAACATGATGGTGCACCTCCTCTTTGCATATGTCCTAAAACAGACACTCTTACATCATAATTTTCCATGTTTTCGTCAACATAGTCTTTTAATTCAAAGACACTTTTACCTATTTTATCTCCTTCAGCTACAATAACAATACTTGATGATTTCCCTGATTGTCTGCTTCTTCTAAGTGATTCAACCAATCTATCTAATCCTAAATCTTCCTCAGGTATTAAAATTTCTTCAGCACCAGATCCTACTCCAACATTTAGAGCGATATGCCCAACATCACGACCCATAACTTCTATGAAAAAAAGTCTGTTATGTGAACTAGCGGTATCTCTAATTTTATCCACAGCCTCAACAACCGTATTTAACGCAGTATCAAAACCAAGGGTATGTGAGGTTCCAAAAATATCATTATCTATAGTTCCAGGAATACCTATAACCGGAAAATTAAATTCTTCATTAAAAATCATTCCTCCAGTAAAAGTTCCGTCGCCACCAATCAAAACCAAAGCATCGATTCCTTTATTTTTCAAGTGAGTATAGGCTAATTTTCTTCCTTCTACCGTTCTAAATTCCTTTGATCTGGCAGATTTTAAGATAGTCCCTCCTTTATTAATGATGTCTTTTACACTTCTGGCATTCATTTCTTTAAAATCACCTTCCATTAAACCTTCATAACCACGGTAAACCCCTACACACTCTATATTATGATAAGCACATGTTCTAACTACAGATCGAATTGCTGCATTCATCCCGGGAGCATCTCCGCCAGATGTTAAAACGCCTATTTTTTTTATTTTATTTGACATTAATTTGTAATTAAAAAGTAAAATTACTAAACTAAAATTAGATAACTAACAGCATTTTACTTTTTTTACCTAAGCGTCAAAACTACAACGTTTTAGTTAATAAAAAAGAGAATTTTATGAAAAATTATTACTAATAAATAATATATTCTACTAATTATCTTGTTCTTCAGGACTTTTAAAACCAACAAAATCTGGGAAGGCACTTTCCGTTTTTTTCTCGGGTTCTTTCTTTGGAGGGACGGTTTTCTTTGAATTCAGGAAAAGTCTTTGTAATAATTCTTTGAATGTGTCAAAATCAACATTATAAGAAATACCAACCCCTTGAGTATATCCAATCTCTTCTCCAAAATTACGTATACTATTCTCTCTATTGAACACTTTAGCTCTTAGAGTACCTTCTTCATTAAGTAAAAACTCAATTTGAACATCTCCTGCCACCACGGTTTGAGTTTCACTTCCAACTGGAACTCCAACTTTACCGTTTATGAGTACACGATCACTTATTTGGGTTTGTAAAGTTAAGTCTACACGATCATCCGATTTATAATCAGGCCTGTTTTCACCAACTTCATAATTAACTCCTACATTAAATTTACTATCACCGGTAGTAAAAATACCATTAACAATACCATTCAATCGTTCAGCGATAGTTCCAGAAAAATTAAGTTCACTTAAACCTCTTGAAAAGGAACCCGTTGATAATAAATACAGTGCTTGGTTTTGTCTGTCATCATTAGATTCCAATCTATATTGTAATTCAGATTTTAAGGTGGAATTTACATTTGGGAATTCAAATTCAAAACTTGGTTGTGGTTGTTCTAATTCACCTGTTAAATTAATATTTAATTCAACTGGAATACTTCTGTTAATTGGGTTATCAAGTAAAGGTGACGGATTTGCCTGCGTTTTATAAATAGCTTCCATATTAATACGGGCTTTTAATGGGTCTCCATCCCAAGCTAAAGTACCGCCAGGTTGTACTATAAATTTCTTGGCAACTAATCCGCCGTATGCGAAGTTATAAACACCTTCAAAGACTGAAAAGTCACCATAAATATTGAATTTACCATTAGTGTTGATTTCAACAAGCATACCACCTATTCCTCTTCCCTTTAGGGCATGACCTGTAGCTTTATTAATAATAATTTCAATTTCTGCATCTTCTGTAATATCTAAATCAAAATCGAGTTCCAGTCCCTTTATTTCTTCAAATTTAAATTCAATTCCACTTCTTTTCGCCTGTTTCTCTTCGGGACTCAAAAAATGTATATAAGAATTATCCCCAAAAGATTCTGTATCACTTAAAGGAATCTTGAAAAATGTTCCCGATTTTGTTTCCCCAATAACACTTATTAATAATTGCTCTGTTGGCCCTTTAATTGTAGCCTTACCACCAACAAAACCAATTCCGTAATAAAGAGCTTCTTCAGTTTCTGTGGTATTAAGTACTAATAACCTCTGGGTATTTAATTCTAAATCTAAACTCCAATCAGATAAATTAACATGATTTAATGAACCACTAAGCAGTCCTTTTGAATTAAATTTTGTGTCTGTTATTTCAAGCCTATCAAAAATAAAGCTTTGATTTTGTAGTTTTACTTTAGTATTTTTTTCAAAATCTAAATCTACATTGAGATAAGGAATATTGAATCCGCCATCATGCACTATTAATTCACCATTTATATCCGGTCGTTTTAAATTTCCAACCACTTTAGTCTTTCCAGTAACCGTGCCTCTTATGTTATCTAAAACATCATGTAATAAAGGGTTTAAAGGTTTTAAATTAAATTTGTTAAAAATTAGATCTACATCTATAAATGAATTGTTATTAGTCACATCAATATTTCCGTTTACATTAAAAGACTTATATTCATCATCTTTGATTGCAACATCAACATAATAACTTGTTAAATCTTTATTTCCCTTAATGTTTGCATTAAAAGACCCAAAATCAAAATTATTAACCTTAAAATCATCAATAACGATAGTTGCATTTGGCAAATAATTGCCATTTTTCTGAATAATATCAACATTCCCATTTACATTTCCTGCAAATGATAAACTATCAATTTCAGGAATAATTTTTGCCAGATCGACATTTTTAAAATTAAGTTTAACATCCTTTTGAGTACTATCTTTTAAGAAACCTGAAAGTTTAATTTCTTCATTGTTGTGATTTATTCTGAATTTATCAATATTAAAATCAGTAAGGTCTTTGTTAAATGATACTTTATTAAATTTATCTTTATCCTCATTGATAAACCAAACATTATCTTTAATTGTTACATCGGATGTTTTAAAACCAATCACAGATTTATTATCTGCATCGATTGTATGATAAAAACTTAAATTAAAAACATCCTTATTCTTTTTACCTCCTTTAAATTCAGAACGCATAAATAAAGTGTCTTTAAGAGTTACATTAATCAAATTAAACTTCGAAACGTCATAATACTTTGTTTTAATACTATCAACTTCAATATACGTGTTAAAAAGCGGGTTATCATTATCTACCTGTAACTCTATATTGCTAGCAAAGTAATCCAAATATTTAAGTTCAGGCGATTTAAATGTTAGTTTGAATCCTTTTTCATTACTCTCTACTTGACCCCTAATAAATGTGTTTTTTCCAAGTTTTATTTCAGGATAAAACACTTCTATTATTTTATTATAAATTTTAAAATTGAAATTTATTGACTGGTTTTGTTTTACTTTAACAGGAATGTAATTGGTATAAATACTTCCAATTGAATTCTCAAACAATTTTGCAATGTCTTTAAATACGAATTGACCGCTCATCGCCCCTTCGATAATATCAGGAGAATTAATTTCCATGAATCTTATATTATCTTCAAATCGAGATGAAACAGCAAATTCATCAAAAAAATAAGTGTCATTTTGATTTTTATATGATGTGTTCTTAAACGTTACTTGTCCATAGGCATCGTCTAAGTCACTTGCATTCATATTCATTCTAACATTACTCTGAAAAATTGAAATCGTATCTTTTTTAACAAAATTCAACGCCTTAAGATTGGCATAATAAACATTCGCTTCAAAGTCATATTTTTTTATCTTCTCAGAAAAATCCACCAATCCATTAAAATTAAATTTTAGGTTATCATCACTTGCAATAAGATTTCCATCAAAAATTTTGTTTCTAACATTCCCTGCTATTTTGATGTTTTTATAATCATATGCATTAAATTCAATTTGGTAAACATCTCCTTTAACTTGGATATTGATAGTCTCTGCTACAAAACCAATTCCATCCACATCCACATTAAAGGAAACTTTTCCGAAATTAGGATCATTAATAAGCATTCCTAAATCAAAATCTTCAAATATTATATTTCCTTTATAAGACGCATTATCAATATTGTTAACACGAGTCATCTTTAAATCAGAATTCACAAAACCCAATTCAGTTTCAGTATTAATATTTGCAATAATTGTGGTCGGAGTTATTTCTGCTTGACCTACTAATGTGAATTTGCCTAATCGGTCAAATGAAGAAGGAATTGAAGCCCCTAAAACATTTGGTAAGAGTGCTTTCAAATCTTTATAAGTTGAAGTTAATTGGCTAAATTTTGCCAGCAAGTAAAAATTATTTTCTTCCTTTTTAAATAAATTTTTAAAATTAAAGTCTCCTACTATTCTTGATCTGGAACTCGTATTTAAATCTAAATTATTGGCATGTAAATCATTTAATGTGCCTGATAATTCAACATTAAATCTGGCAAATTGATTTTTACCGAATTCATTATAAAAGGTATTCAATTCATCAAGTAATATATTGGACTCTGTAAACTTTGCAGAGATTTTGACTTTATCTTCAAAAAACTTAAAATCTTCTCTGTTATATGAAAATTTTAAATTTCCCTTTAAAACAGAGTTTTCAGTCTTGATTTGCAGATTCTCAAACGTCATAGCTTCAAGCGTATATGAAAAATCTGTCATCATATTTTTGATAGCTACGCCTCTGCTGTCCCTTAGAACCAATGTATTTATTCTGGCACTAACGTCACTTCCATTAATTAAAAAATTAGTGGCATTAATATTTAAATTTTCTAATTCAAGCATTTTTGGGTTTTCCTTATTATCATCAGATAATTTAAAAACGCCCTCATAAATTGAAACATCACTTGAAGATAATAAAAAACTACTTTTTTCCGGCCTTGGATTATCATCATCAAACTTGGCCACAAAAATATCCAAGTTAGTATCTTCGGCATCTTTATAGCGTTTAATGTTGAAAACTAATCCGTAAATATCAATATCACCAAATTCTAATTTTCCATTGTATAAATTTCTAAAATTTATAATGGAGGTGTTTAATTCAGTAATATTAATTAATGTGTCTTGTTTATAATCTTCAATATAAATATTTTTAATTTCAATGTCACCATTAAATTGCAACCCTATTCTATCAATGTTTATATTAGTTCCATAAGTTGAATTGAGTTTATTTGTAGCATAGTTTCCAAGCCCGGTTTGAACCGCAGTAATAGATAATATAAGCACCAAAATGATGAACAACAGGAGCAATATTCCTGATATTTTTAATATTATTTTTAGAAACTTTTTGATAGTTGTTAAAGTTATAATTTTATTAAGAAAAACCTACATTTGTATCTACGAATAAAAGCCTTGAACAGACTTTTATTTTAATTCAAAATTAACAATTATTGTGCCTAATTCTTATTAATGACTAAACAAAATATTTATATCCTTGGAATTGAATCATCATGTGATGATACAGCTGCTGCTGTGATACATAATGGAAAAATTTTAAGTAATATAGTAGCTAACCAAAAAATTCATGAAGAGTTTGGTGGTGTTGTGCCAGAATTAGCCTCGAGAGCTCACCAACAAAATATTGTTCCGGTTGTTACACAAGCATTGGCAAAGGCAAAAATTGAAAAAGAGCAACTCAGTGGCATCGCCTTTACAAGAGGGCCAGGTTTAATGGGGTCTCTTTTAGTGGGGACCTCATTTGCAAAATCTTTAGCATTTGGATTAAATATTCCGCTCATAGATGTGAACCATATGCAGGCCCATATCTTAGCTCATTTTATAGATGAAGAAGGATTTAATAAACCCCCTTTCCCTTTTTTAGCCATGACTATTTCCGGTGGGCATACGCAAATAGTAAGAGTTAATCACTATTTTAATATGGAAGTTATAGGTGAAACCATAGATGATGCTGTAGGCGAAGCTTTTGATAAAAGTGGAAAAATACTTGGTTTAGGTTATCCGGCAGGTCCTGAAATAGATAAGCGTGCAAAATTAGGAAATCCAAAAGCCTTTAAGTTTACAAAACCGAGGGTTGATGGATTAAATTTTAGCTTTTCAGGACTAAAAACGGCGATTTTATATTTTATTCAGAATGAAACCAAAGCAAATCCCAACTTTATTACTGAAAATTTAAATGATATTTGTGCTTCCATTCAATTGACTATTATTGGCATTTTAATTGATAAATTAAAACTGGCAGTTAAAACTACTGGTATTAAACATATTGCCATTGGTGGTGGAGTGTCTGCTAATTCTGGGATCAGGCAAGCCTTAAAAGATGGTGAACAAAAATTTGGTTGGACCACTTATGTGCCTAAATTTGAATTTACAACTGATAATGCTGCAATGATAGCTATAGTAGGCTATTTAAAATATCTAGAAGGTGATTTTTCAGAGCAAAACATTACAGCTTCGGCTAGGTTAAAGATTTAAATAAATGCAACTTTTCTACAATCCGGACATTTCAGAACACACCAAACAATTTTCTTTTGATAAAGAAGAAAGCAAGCATATTGTAAAAGTATTGCGTAAAACAACTGGAGACTATGTACATATTTCTAACGGTAAAGGTTGGCTGTTTACTGCTGAAATTGCTATTGCTGATATAAAAAATTGTCTGGTTACTATTACTAACAAAGAATTAAAACAGAAGCATCCTTATAACCTTCATTTGGCTGTTGCTCCAACAAAAATGAACGACCGTTATGAATGGTTTCTTGAAAAAGCTACAGAAATAGGGATAGACAGTATCACGCCTATAATTTGCGAACAGAGCGAACGTAAAGTCATAAAAACGGATCGGTTTGAGAAAATTATACAGTCTGCTATGAAGCAATCACTTCATTGCTATCTCCCTAAACTAAACAATGCTATTTCCTTTAAGGAATTTATAAATCAAAAATTTAAAGGACAATTATTTATAGCCCATTGTGAAGAATCGAATAAAAAATCTTTAAAACAAGAACTAAAGCCAAAACAAGATGTCACTGTTTTAATTGGGCCTGAAGGGGATTTTAGTGTTAAAGAAATTGAAATGTCCGTATCTAATGGTTTTATTCCAGTAACTTTGGGAGAAACGAGATTAAGAACTGAAACCGCAGCTCTAGTAGCTTGCCATAGTGTCGCTTTTATTAATCAAGAATAGTAATAAATGAAACTATTTTATTCCATTTTATTCTTAACCTTATATTCTTTTGCATTACACGCTCAAGATATAGCGTTACTTAAATATAAAGGCGGTGGAGATTGGTATGCCAATCCTACTTCTTTACCCAATTTAATCACCTTTTGTAATAATAACATAAATACAAAAATTAGTCAAAAGCCAGAAACAGTTGATGTAGGTAGTACTGATATTTTTCAGTATCCGTTTATACATATGACTGGTCATGGTAATGTGTTTTTTAATGAAGATGAAGCTGAAAATCTTAGAAATTATTTAATCTCTGGAGGATTTTTACATGTTGATGATAATTATGGCATGGAACCCTATTTAACTAAAGAACTAAAAAAGGTGTTTCCTGAACAAGACTTAGTTGAACTTCCTGCGAGCCATCCTATTTTTAATTGTTTTTATAAATTCCCAAACGGTCTGCCAAAAATCCATGAGCATGACGGAAAGAGACCGCAAGCTTTTGGAATTTTTTATGAAGATCGATTAGTTCTATTATTTACATTTGAATGTGATTTAGGAGATGGTTGGGAAGACGAATTAGTGCATAATGATCCTTTTGAATTAAGAGAAAAAGCTTTGAAAATGGGTGCCAATATTGTTAAATATGCTTTTGAAAACTAATAAAAAATAATCTTATCTAATTGCAACTCACTCACTACAATACACACTTTATAAAGCGTCTCTTTCCAGTTACATTAGTTTCGGAAAATGTTACCAATGCCCCAAATATTGGAAGTCTATTTAGAATGGCTGATGCTTTTGGAATTGAAAAGCTAATACTTTGTGGAGAAAATATGGCTTTAGGTAGAAAAACGGTCAAAACGTCACGGGCAACTGAAAAAGTAGTTAATTATGAAATTCAGGACTCTGCCGCAGAAGTGGTTGAATCTTTAAAAAACAAAGGGTATCAAATTATTTCATTAGAGATAACTTCCACTAGCCTACCTATTCACAATTTTAAATTTTTTAAGAACCAACCAATAGCCCTTATTATTGGAGATGAAAACTTTGGTATTTCAGAAGCTATTTTAAATGTGTCTAATCATATTATTCATATAGATATGTATGGTCAAAATAGTAGTATGAATGTGGTTCAGGCTACTAATATTGCATTATACGAAATCACTAAGCAAATGTTGTAATACGTTTTCTTATATTTACTACATGAATTCAAAAATTATAGCAAACGGTATTTTACGAGCTATTGGTATAGTCTTCGGTATAGCCGTGTTTTTATATTTTTTATATACAATACAATCTGTACTAGTTTATATTTCAATTGCTGTAGTTATTTCTCTAATAGGAAGACCTATCGTGCTCTTTTTACGAAATCGTTTAAAATTCAGGAATACTTTCGCGGTTATTTTTACTATGCTTCTTTTAATTGGCTTTTTCATTGGGTTGGTACTGCTGTTCATTCCATTAATAATGGAGCAAGGACAGAACCTGTCATTATTAGATATTAATAAATTAGAAACTAATATTGAAACTTTATATCAGCAAGTAATCTCTTATTTCGAAATAAAAAACATCAACATTCAAGAATCATTTAAAAATTATAATTTACTTTCAAAAATAGATTATTCAATTATTCCCAATTTTTTAAACGCAGTTATTAGTAGTTTGGGAAGTTTTAGTGTGGGTCTTTTTTCAGTTCTTTTTATTTCCTTTTTCTTTTTAAAAGACAGCCAGTTATTTGAAAATGGTGTGCTAATATTTATTCCTGAATCAAAAGAATCCCGATTGACAAATTCTTTTCATAAAATTAAAGATTTGCTGTCAAGGTATTTTGTTGGACTCATATTTCAAATACTAATTTTATTTACAATATATACAATTGGTTTACTTCTTGTCGGGGTTAAAAATGCCGTTGTGATCGCCTTTTTATGTGCCTTACTTAATCTCATCCCATATCTTGGCCCCATGGTTGGAGGCTTCTTAATGCTCACTTTAACGATGACCAGTACACTTGGAAATGAATTTAGTAATGTTATTTTTTCTAAAATTATGTGGGTTTTAGTAGTTTTTATCTTTGGACAACTCGTGGATAATTTTTTTAGTCAGCCTTTTATATTTTCAAAAAGTGTAAAATCTCATCCACTAGAAATATTTTTAATCATTTTAATTGCCGGTTTATTGTTCGGTATTGTCGGACTCATTGTTGCAGTTCCAGCCTATACAGCTATTAAAGTAATTTTAAAAGAGTTTTTGTCCGAAAACCAAATCGTTAAAAAACTAACCAGAGGATTATAAATATAGTTTGAATAAGGCTATTTTAAATACTGAAATTCAGGAATTTATAAATAATAATTTAGAGTCAAATATTACGTCTATTTTATTAAAAGGAACTTCATTTTCATCTGTTGATACCAAAGAAATTATAGAACAAATTGAGGCAAAAAAAAAGTGTGAATACAAATTATCAACTTGGTTTAAAACTAAAAACATTTACTATCCCAATAAATTAAACATTGAACAAACGTCTTCTGAAGTAACAGCTCAATATAAGTCAAAATTAATTCAAGGAAATTCTTTAATAGATATCACAGGTGGTTTTGGTGTTGATTGTTTTTATTTTTCTAAATATTTTAAAAACATAGTGCATTGTGAATTAAACGGGCAAGTCTCTGAAATTGTTCAATATAATTACTCACAAATGGGTGTTTTTAATATTGAAACTCAAAATATTGATGGCATTCAATTCTTAAAAGAAAACAACAAACCAGTTGACTGGATTTATGCCGACCCTTCTAGGCGACATGACAGTAAAGGAAAAGTATTTTTTTTAAATGATTGCTTACCAAACATTCCTGAACATTTAGATACTATTTTTAAATATTCTAAAAATGTGTTGATTAAAACATCCCCTTTATTGGATTTAAGTATAGGAATTAATGAATTAAAAAACGTAAAATCAATTCATATTGTAGCAGTAAACAATGAGGTAAAGGAAATCTTGTGGATTCTTGAAAAAGATTTTTTAGATGAGATATCTGTAAAGACCACTAATATTTTAAAAGAAAACCTCGTGACTTTTGATTTTTTATTAAATGATGAAAAAAACTATAACTCTGAATATTCGTTACCTCTCTCCTATTTATATGAACCCAATGCTGCCATTTTAAAGGCGGGTGCATTTAATATCATTACCAAGCAATTGGAGGTTTTTAAACTTCATAAGAACTCACATTTGTATACCAGTCACGAACTAATAGATTTTCCTGGCAGACAATTTAAAATTGAAGACGTCTTGGCCTATAATATCAAAACCTTAAAAAAAACAGATTTAAAAAAAGCCAATATTACTACCAGAAATTTTCCTGAAAGCGTTCAAGAACTTAGGAAAAAATCAGGTTTAAAAGATGGTGGTGAGAAGTATTTGTTTTTTACTACGGATAAAGATGAAAAACGTATTATAATAATCACCTCAAAAGTGATTTAAATCAAAACAAAAAAGGACAAATGACAATATCCTTCCAAAACTGCCACCTGTCCTTTAATAATTGCTATTAACATTAAGTTATTCAAAATTAACTTAATGTTAGAAAAAAAAACATGACAAATGTTATCTTTTAATTATTTTATTCGTGCAAAACAAGGAATGGAATATCTGTATGATAGCTAATTTCCTTTATGGTTGGATGGAATAATATACGTTGAAAATAATTCAAATTTTTTGCAACCATAGTAATTAAATTAACATGTCTTTTCTCCACAAACGTTTGTATCGCAGATTCTAAACTGTTATTTGTAATGTGATGAAAATTAAAATCATTATTAGCGAAGTAATCTTCTAAGTATCCTTTATTTATTTGTTGATCTAAATTCAAGGTTGCGCCTTTTTTATTAATATGTAAAACGCTTATAGAAGCTTGGTACATATCTAATATATCTAAAATAGGTTGTAGTAATTCAATGGAGTAAAAAGATGAAAAATCAGTTGGAAATGCAATTTCTTTAGGTTTAACATATTTAGCATTTTCAGGAACTACTAAAGTTGAACAATGTACTCTTGTAAGTACATCTCCAGTATTACTTCCTACTATTATTTTTTTTAACCCTGAAGCACCTTTCGTTCCCATTACAATAATATCTATTTTTTTTTCAGATACATGTTTTCTAATGGAATCTATAAAATAGTTATAATCAGTAAGTGTAAAAAACTTATGCTTCTCATTATTTGAAATACTATTTATTCGGCTTATTGCCGCTTTTAAGTTAGTGTTAGCAGGCTTAATAAAGGCTTCTTCAATGACTTCTTGCGTAGGCATATATGTGGTTTCTGCAACGACTAGTGTATTTATAGTATTAACATGTAACAAATAGAAATTACAACAGGAATTTTCAAAAAATTTAAGGGCATACTCAATAGCATTCCATGAATTTTTTGAAAAATCAGTTGGTATTAAAATGTTTTTCATTGCTTTGACCCTAATCAAAAACAAAAATATACGTAGACAGCATCACAAAAAATGATATAAATCATATTGTAATACTTTAAAACAAAACTTAATTTATTTGTTGAAGTTTTTGAAGGTCTAAAATCTTAATATTTCTAGCCTCAATTTCAATTAGTCCATCCTTCTTAAAACTAGAAAGAGTTCTAATCAAAGTTTCTGTAGCGATACCCGCGACGCTAGCTAAGTCATTTCTGGAAATTCTAATTGCTTCGCCAGATTTATTATTTAATTTTTCAGCAAATTTCAAAATGGTCGATGCTGTTTTTTTATTCACAGAACTATATGCCATATCAAGTAATTGATCTCTTGCTCCAGATAAATTATCTGTTAGCAGTTGAATTAGTTCAAGCGTTATTTTGTGATTATTATCTAATACTTCTTTTAGCTCTTGCTTAGACACACCCACTAATTCAGTGTCTTTTATTGCTGTAGCTGACTCTTGATACGGAATATTTTGAGTAAATGAAGTGTAACCAAAAAGCTCATCTTCTTGATATAGGTTGGTAGTAAGTTCTTTGCCGTCATTATCAAACTTAAAATTTTTCACTACGCCTTTTCTTATAAGGTAGATGTAATTAGAGTTATTTCCTTCTTCATAAATAATATCTCCTTTTGAATAGAAAAAGACCTTACCATTATCATCAAAAAAGTTTTTTAAATCATTGAGTGTTTTCATTTCATCATTGAAAACATTTTCTTCATGAAATACTCCTGTGTTTTGTCTTTCCTCATTAAGAATTGCAGCTTTTGCTATTCTGCTTTCAATTGCGCTGATTAATTCTTCTTCGTTAAACGGTTTTGTAATATAATCATCCGCACCAAGATCCATCCCCTTTCTAATATCTTGACGTTCTGTTTTGGCAGATAAAAATATAAATGGAATATATTTAGTGATATCATTTTTTGACAAACTTTCTAAAACTCCATAACCATCAAGTTCAGGCATCATAATATCGCATACAATAAGACTTGGTAAATACTTTTTTGCCACTTCAACGCCTGCCCTTCCATTGGAGGCCGTTTCTACTTTATAACCTGATAATTCTAAAAGCTCAGCAGTATTTTCCCTTAAAACTATGTCGTCTTCTATTAGTAATATTTTTTTCATTGTACAGCTTTATTTGGAATGGTCACATTAAACTTTGTACCAACATTTTCTTGGCTTACAAATTTAATTTTACCTCCTAAATTTTCTAAATGTGTTTTTACAATATTTAATCCTATGCCTGTTCCTTGGGTAAGTAAGGCATTTTCAGCTCTAAAATAACGATTAAATATGTTTTTTTGATCTTTTTCAGGTATCCCGATGCCCTCATCTCTAATGATAAAGGTCGTATTCTCATAATCTTGTATCACATCAATGTCGATAGTAGTGTTTTCAGGAGAATATTTTAAAGCATTATGCACTAAATTAGATAAGGTTAATTCAACAATTTTTTCATCTTGAAATAAATACATGTCATCTATATTGTCCGGATACTTAATCCTTTGACCTTCTTTTAATAACAAATTAGAATTGTAAACCACTTCATTAATTACCTTACTTAACTTAAAATCCTTATAATTATATTTTATTTTACCTGTTTCTAGCTTATCAATTGATAAAAAGTCATTCAGAATATTATTAAGGTAATGCACTCTATCTGTAATAGTTTTTATGTGTTTATCTCGGTTTTCCTGTTGCTCAGTTAATTTATATTTGCCAAGTAACATGGTGGATGTTAAGATGCCACTTAAAGGGGTCTTAAACTCATGTGATACTAATGATAAAAATTTTGTTTTTAGCTCATTAAGTTCTATTTCTTTTTTTAATGCAATTTTTGTTTTTAATTCTGCTTCAATTCGCCTTTTGTTTTCAGCTTCGAGTCTTGAATTTACAGCTTTTAATTCATCCACTGCATTGATAAGTTCACGCGTTCTTCTTAAAACCTTTTCTTCTAATTGCAAGTTTAAATCTAAAATTTGTTGCTCTTGTTTTTTTCTGACAGAAACATCGATAATCAAGGCCATCACATAAGTCCTATCACTAAACTTAAAGGGATTAAGCCCTATTTCTAATGGAAAAACACTCGAATCCTTGCGCAACCCATTGAGGTCACGTCCAATTCCCATTTTTCTACTTACATTTTGGTGTATAAAACCTTCCACATAGTGACCATGCCCCGCATGATAGTTTTTTGGAATCAGAATATTGAGTTCTTTACCGATAAGTTCATTATTTTCGTAACCAAACATTTGTTCCGTTGAAGCATTAGTTGCTACTATATTTTGAGATTCATCAACAACTATGACACCTTCAGAAACTGCTTCAAAAAGTAAATTAAAAACATGCTGATCTTTTTGAAACATTAATAGATTTGTTAGAAATTTAAAAGTCTAAAAATACAAAAAAATATAAACTCGTATCAAATGATTTTGGTTAACAAATGTTAAAAATAAATCGAACTATAACATTCTGTAATTAAGACTCTTACAGTAAATAAATCACATATTGAGAGTCAAGTTTTTTATATTTTATCTCCGTATTTAATATTAAAGTTTAGTGTAAAACTAGTATATTTATAATTTAAATGGAATTGGTATGTCTGAAAAAATAGTTCACAAAGAATCTTTACAAATACTAAGCAATAATTACATAGGTCATTTGGCATACATATCAAATGATACGCCTTATATTTTGCCAATAACTTATTATTATGACCCCAAAGAAAATACCATCTTAAGTTATTCAAGTGAAGGGCATAAAATTAGTGCTATGAGATTAAATAATG
>JAHENA010000051.1 GCA_024643405.1 Flavobacteriales bacterium
ATAGATTCAAAAATGTTCAAAAAAGGGATTCATTTCAATATTTCGGAACGTAAAATTTTATTACGCATTTTTGATATTGTTTCCATTCTGGTTGTTTTATACTTTGTAAGTAACAGCTTTGATTTTGATTATTTTACCATTACCAAGGAAAATTGGAGATGGGTTGTTGTGCTCATTCTTTACGTTTCTATATTTGGAACTATTTTTGAACTTTATGATCTGCAAAAATCAAGTAAAATTGAAAAAATTTCTACCAGTATTGTTTTTACAGTTTCAGTGACGGTTCTTTTCTATTTTTTAACGCCTTTTTTCACGCCGCTTTTACCAGAAAATCGTTTACAAATCATATATTTTTATTTTGCTATTATTTTTGCTTTGTTTTTATGGCGAATAGCTTATTTAACATTTATTGTATCTCCAAGATTTTTTAAAAAAGTGCTTCTAGTAGGCGAAACATCTAATATTGAAAATATCATTGAGATTTTTAATGATTCCGATCCTAATTATAAGATAGTGGGGTTCATTAATTGTGAAATAAAAAAGCATGACAAAGTTAAACTGAAAGGTATTGTTGAATATAGTCCTAAACAAATTTATCAGATTATAAAAGATGAAAACATAACAGAAATAGTAATAGCCACTTATAATTCTGAAAACATTACTCCTGAAATTTATGGAGACTTAATCACCCTATTAGAAGGCGGTTTTGTAATAAAAGAATACACGCAAGTTTATGAAGATATGACACAGCGTGTGCCAGTTCAATTTGTTGGTAAAGATTTTTATAAATATTTCCCTTTTAGCAGGAGTAATCAAAATAAATTTTATTTGTTTTTTTTCCGGTTTTTTGATTTGCTGATATCATTTTTAGGTATTTTAATGGGTTGCTTATTGCTACCATTAATCGTTCTTGGAAATCTGGTCGCCAATCGTGGCCCACTATTTTATACACAAGAAAGAATAGGTAAAAGTGGCCATTTATTCAGAATCATCAAGTACAGGACGATGGTAAAAAATGCAGAAGAAAATGGTGCTGTATGGTCAAAAAAAGGTGATGTAAGAATCACTCCTTTTGGCAGGTTTTTACGAAATTCTCGACTGGATGAAATGCCCCAGTTTTTAAATATTTTAAAAGGAGAAATGAGTTTGATTGGCCCTAGACCAGAGCGCCCTCAATTTGTAAGAGAACTGTCTCAAACGCTCCCTTTTTATGAGACACGGCATATTATTAAACCAGGTTTGACTGGTTGGGCACAAGTTAATACGCGCTACGGGTCTTCTGTTGATGATAGCTTATTAAAGCTTCAATATGATTTGTATTATATTAAGCACAGAAGTTTTTTTTTAGATGCCAATATTCTCATAAAAACATTAAGTACCATCATTTTCTTTAGAGGGCAATAGCTTGTGGTTAAAATATTTTAGGAGATAAATATACCTTATTAAAAGTGCTATAAGTAAAGGGATAAGTGCAAAAGCAAAAACCTGTACACCTATAATCCAATGTAATGTTAACAGACATAATAGGATGACTAGAAACTTAAGGTATTTAATAAACCAATGCTTTGGTGTTTTTCTATAAACTTGTCCTAGAACAAAAAGATTTAAGGCGCAAGCCCAAAGCAAATTGTAATTTTGGTGGGTCGCTTTATGGTCGGTAGCAAACCATAGGAATAAGATAACCAAGCCTATAATACCAGTAATACTGAACAAAGTAATGTCTAACCATTTGGTTCTTTGGTTTCTCTTGAAATCTTTATAAGTTATGATTAGTATGAACAGGCCTACTAGACCAAAAATAACTAATGGACTTATAAAAAAGTAGTTTGATTTTGGCGCATTGGATTGTTGATATACTATTTTACTTTGGCTAACTACAGGCTCGTTATTTTTCTTAAATGTAGCACCATCAAAAAATTCATGAATATAGGCCGGTAAGAACATGTGCTCTTCCGCTGTTGCTTTTTGATCAATAACGGAACCAAGGGCGATATCTATGCCTAAACTTCCCCAAGAATTCCAATCTAATTTATCCTGTATTAAGGTTCTAAAAGTTTTAGGTTTGAAATCCTTTGGAGTATTGAATTGTATAGTATTGTTAGTTGCCTGGTTTAAAACGTCTTTAATTTTGGTAGCGCAATTATCATAAAAGAAATCATACAAATAATTTCTATTTTGCGGCTGGTAGTTGTTTACTAAATAATCATAAAGATTTTGTTTTTGTTTTTGAGTAAGATTTAACACCTGTTCTTCAACCGTTCTGTTTTGCCACTTATAAAATTTAAAAAAATCATAATAATTACTGGCTCCAATAGAATAATTTAACTTCCCTCTGGCAAAATTTAAGTAAAAATTTGGAGCTTCAAAATCAAAGCGACCGTAATCAAAAGAGATATCTAAATTTTTGATAGGGTCATTTATTCTTATGGCATTATGACCAAAAGCATCATTTAATGAACTTCCTGGGGCAACGGTAATAACACTAATTTTAGTCTCATTGGATAAGGTAGAAGTTTGAGAAAATGAGAAATTGAAAAATATGATAAATACGGCGGTAAGTAGATTTTTAAACATAAAAAGTCATGATATATTATCTAAAGATACTAAAATCGAGTTTTAAAGAAAATACGTTGGAGTAGAGCGCAACACTTTGGTCTCCTATATCAGTAAATGCATAATCCACTTGTATACCATTATATTTAAAACCAACACCAAAACTCGGTTGGAAACTTAACTGATCTGTATTGTCTATTTGTAATTCATTTTGAAAATTTCCAACGCCAGTTCTTAAATAAATCATATCAATATAACCAAATTCAAAACCTAAAGCCGGATTAATACTGGCAAATGATGACGAAAAAACATCATTATTTTCTTCAAAACGTACATTTAAATTCATGGCTGCTAAAAAAGAATAATCATAATTAAAGGTCATCATTTTTGAGATACCAATTTGAAGTTTTGGAATGGTGATTTCAGTTGTTTCTGGTAATTCTTGATTCTGTCCTTCAACGGCATTTTGAATCTTGGCAAATGCGTCTTCATTAATACTCCACGCATTGAACGTCGTGGTAATATCTCGGGCCATTACGCCAAATTTCCAGTTATTTTTACTTTCAAATTGAATACCAACATCTAAGCCAAATCCCCAAGAGGAAGCAAAATCACCTATAATTCTTCGTATAACCTTCGCATTGACACCATAATTGAGACCTTCTACTGGTAATTTTCTGGCGTATGAAAAGGTTAATCCATAATCTGCAGTAGAAAATAAACTAATTCTATCATAATTAATGTTTCCTTGATCATCAATAAGTTGCGTGGTATCTAAAATATCATCGACTGCAAACCTAATTAAAGAAATACCAACGGTACTGCGGTTATCAATAGGTTTAGCAAAAGCGACATAATCATAGTTGGCAATATTGGCAAAATAACTTGAATGCATTAGGGACAATTGATTATCTTCAAGATTGACCAATCCTGCAGGATTCCAATATCCGGAATTTACGTCAGCCGTTTGGGAGGTAACGGCACTACTCATTCCTAAAGCAGCCGCATCCACTCCAATATTCATAAATTCATTGGAATATTTTCTGGTGGTTTGACCAAAAAAGGTTAGAGTAATAATAAAAAAAATACTGGTTATATATGAATTCAATCGCAATTTTTTTACAAATATGCACATAATTTATTACCTATAAACTTGAAATATTGACAGATATTGTTTCATAGTTATTTTAGACGAAAAATGTTTGTTATTTTTACATACTACAAATATCGATATATGAAGAAATATATTCCTAATGCATTAACACTTTTAAATTTATTTTGTGGAAGTATTGCTGTGATATTTTCAGTAAACAATAATTTTGTTGCGGCGTCTTTTTTTGTTTTTCTGGGAATATTTTTTGATTTCTTTGATGGTTTTTTTGCCAGAAAATTTAATGTTCAAGGCCCTTTAGGGGTGCAATTGGATTCCTTGGCAGATATGGTAACCAGTGGGTTAGTGCCTGGGATTATGATGTTTAAGTTATTGTCTTTATCAATAAATGAACCAGCCGTTTTATTTTTACATAATGAATGGAATTCTGTTTTCCATTTAGGAGGTATACCATTTTCATTAATTCCGTTGATGGGGCTTTTGATTACCTTGGCTTCAGCCTACAGACTAGCAAAATTTAATATAGATGAAGACCAGCAAAGCTATTTTAAAGGATTACCAACACCTGCGAATACATTACTAATAATATCTCTTCCTTTAATTATTGAATTTCAAAATAGCGACTTAATGAATACTATTATTCTTAATAAATGGTTTTTAATAGCTTTAACGCTTCTAAGTAGTTATCTTTTAAATTCAAATATTAAATTATTTGCTTTAAAATTTAAAGAATGGGGATTTAAAGCCAATGCCTCACGATATATTTTTATTATGCTGTGTGTCCTTTTATTAATTCTATTGCAATTTGCTGCGATTCCTGTTATTATTCTATTGTACATTTCAATGTCTTTATTGGATAGTATTGCAATTAAATAATATTTAAAATTTCTAAATATAAAAAATTAAATGGCTTCAGGTTTTTTTGCGTTATTAGATGATATAGCAACTCTTATGGATGATGTTGTGGTTATGAGTAAAATCACCACAAAAAAAACAGCAGGTATTTTAGGAGATGATTTAGCTGTAAATGCAGAAAAAGCAACAGGTTTTGTTTCCTCGCGAGAATTACCTGTTTTATGGGCCATAACAAAAGGCTCCTTTCTAAATAAACTAAT
This sequence comes from Flavobacteriales bacterium, assembly GCA_024643405.1. Taxonomy (GTDB): domain Bacteria; phylum Bacteroidota; class Bacteroidia; order Flavobacteriales; family Flavobacteriaceae; genus Yeosuana. The sequence continues at coordinate 4,780 of JAHENA010000051.1, forward strand.
TATTTTACCTATTGCCTTTTTGTTGAGTTCTTTTTTACCTTGGGCGGTTACATTGATTTTAGTCTTAGGAGGTTTTTATCTGGCATATGAAGGCGTAGAAAAAATAGTAGAGATTTTTGTGCCGCATCACCATTCAACAGAAGAGGTTAAAACAGATGGTATTTCAAAAGAAGAAGTATTGGAAGTTGAGAAAAAGAAGATAAAATCAGCAGTTGTTACTGACTTTATATTGTCTATTGAAATTGTTATCCTTGCCTTAGGAACTGTTTTAGGGAAACCTGTATTTATTCAAATATTAGTGGTTTCTATCGTTGCAATTTTAGCAACAATAGGTGTTTATGGTATTGTAGCCTTGATAGTAAGAATGGATGATTTAGGTTACAGGCTTATCAAAAGAAGTAATAACGAAAAAGGGAGTTTGTTAGCCATTGGACAAACACTAGTTCAAGCCTTGCCCATAGTCATTAAAAGCTTGTCAGTAATAGGTACCATTGCCCTTATATTAGTTGCTGGTGGTATTTTTACACATAATATTCAAGCCTTGCATCATTTTTTAGAAAATATGCCTTCATTTGTTAAAGACAGCATCGTAGGATTGGCAGTTGGATTTTTAGCCTTTTTACTTGTTGGACTTTTAAAGAAGCTATATAAGATAATTAAAGCTTTCTTTTAATCTCTTATTTTCTTTTTGCGCAATTCAAAATTTTGACCTAGATACACTTTTCTAACCATGGCATCATCAGCAAGTTCTTCAGGAATACCTGCTTTTAAGATGCTTCCTTCAAACATTAGATAGGTTCGGTCTGTGATGGCTAATGTTTCCTGAACATTATGGTCAGTGATTAATATACCGATATTTTTCTTTGTTAGATGCGCTACAATACGCTGTATGTCTTCAACAGCTACCGGATCAACCCCAGCAAATGGCTCATCTAATAAAATAAAGCTAGGATCGGTAGCAAGGGCACGCGCAATTTCAGTTCGTCTTCGTTCTCCTCCAGATAATAAATCACCTCGGTTTTTACGAATATGCCCCAAGCCAAATTCATCTATAAGAGATTCCATTTTATCAAGTTGTTCCTTCTTGCTTAATTTGGTTAATTGTAAAACGCTTAAAATGTTATCCTCTATACTCAATTTTCTAAACACAGAGGCTTCCTGAGCCAAATAGCCAATACCATTTTGCGCTCTTTTGTACATGGGATATTTTGTGATTTCTGTATTGTCAAGAAAAATTTTTCCTCCATTTGGCTTTATTAAGCCAACAATCATATAAAAACTTGTGGTTTTACCTGCACCATTAGGTCCTAACAATCCAACAATTTCGCCTTGGTGTACTTCAAGTGAAACATCTTTTACAACTTTTCGTCCGCTGTAGGACTTCATTAAATTTTCGGCTCTTAAAATCATATATTTTTAATGAATGCTAAAAATAGTGAAATCATATAGACTATTTAGCAGCCATGCTTTTTAAATTGGTTTATTTTTGTTCCTCTAAGGCATCCCAAAATTCGTAAGCTCGACGTAAATGAGGAATAACAATGGTGCCACCTACTAACGTGGCAACGCTCAGTGCTTCTACAACCTGATCTTTTGTTAAGCCTAATTTGTAACTGGTTTCTAAATGGTATTTGATGCAGTCATCGCAGCGTAATACTGCAGAAGCCACTAAACCTAGCAGTTCTTTAGTTTTAACATCTAAAGCCCCTTCAGTATAAGTATTCGTGTCTAAATTGAAAATACGTTTGATAATCTTATTATTATCGGCTAAAATTTTATCATTCATCTTGGCACGGTACTCATTAAATTCAGCAACTATATCAGACATGTTTTTTTTCTTTTCGTTTTTGATTTCTAATAACTATTCTTGAAATAAAGATGCTTACCTGATATAGGATAAGTATGGGTATGGCAACAATAACCTGACTAGCAATATCTGGTGGTGTAATAATAGCTGAAATAATTAATACAACTATTAATGCATATTTTCTATATTTTATAAGAAACTGAGGCGTTACTAGTCCAACTTTTGTTAAGAAGTAGATAATGATTGGTAATTCAAATACCAACCCAGAAGCCAAAACAGAAGACCTAATGAGACCGATATAACTACTTAAATCAAAATCATTATGAACTTCATTACTTACCTGATAGGTGCCTAAAAAATTAATAGACAATGGGCAAATGACATAATATCCAAATAAGACGCCAAGGAAAAACAATAATGAAGATATAATAATAAAACCTCTGGAGTGTTTTCGTTCGTTTTGGTGTAATCCAGGACTAATAAATTTCCATAATTGATAAACAACGTAAGGAAAGGCAATAACAAAACCTGCAGTTATAGCTGTCCATATATGAGCTGAAAACTGACCAGACATCGTACGGCTTTGAATTCTAAATGGAAGTTCAGTAAAACAAAAACTTTCCACACCTATATACTGTGAGGCTTTGCACAGCAATTGGTAAGTAATAAAGCTAGCCTTTGCTGGTCCAAAAATTAATACATCAAAAATAAAACCTTTGGCCAAAAAAGCACCTGTAGCTGCTATGGTTATGGCAGTGACTGATTTTATTAAATGCCATCTTAAATCCTCAAGATGATCTAAAAAAGACATCTCATTTATATTTTTTTTTGCCATTATAAAATACCTTCTTTTATTAAATCATGAATATGAACTACACCCGCATACTTTCCATTTTCTTCAACAAGCAACTGTGAAATACTATGAGATTCCATAATTTCCATCGCATCAACGGCCATTGCTTCAGAATTGATTCTTTTTGGATTTATACTCATAATCTCTTTCGCAGTCAGTAAAGACATGTTGTCTACCTTACTTAACATTCTACGTAAATCTCCATCGGTAATAATGCCAATAATTTTTTCATTTTCTACAACAGCAGTAACTCCCAGCATTTTTTTAGAAATTTCAATAATCACATCCTTTAAAGGTGCATTTACAGTCACTTGAGGTTTTTCATTAAGAGAGGACAAATCTCTAACTTTTAAATATAATTTTTTACCCAAGGCACCACCCGGATGATATTTTGCAAAATCTTTGCTTGAAAAACCTTTTAATTCCAATAAGCAAACGGCTAATGCATCACCAATTACTAACTGCGCTGTAGTACTTGTGGTTGGAGCTAAATTATTTGGACAAGCTTCCTTTTCAACATAAGCGTTCAAAACATAATCAACCTGTTGCCCTAAAAAGGAATCTTTATTACCCGTAATTGCGATCATTTTATTTTTCGCATTCTTTATAAACGGAACTAGAACTTTAATTTCTGGAGTATTACCGCTTTTTGAAATAAAAATGACCACGTCATCCTTAAGTATTAAACCTAAATCTCCATGAATAGCATCGGCTGCATGCATAAAAATAGCCGGAGTCCCCGTTGAATTTAGGGTGGCAACTATCTTGGTAGCGATTATGGCGCTTTTTCCAATGCCCGTTATAATTACTCTCCCAGTGGAGTGGTGAATTAAATTGACTGCTTCTGCAAAATCATCATTGACTAATTCAGATAAAAATAAAATAGCTTGACTTTCCAGTTCTATAGTGCGTTTAGCATTATTTATAATCGCCTTATGGGTATTCAAAATTTATGTTTTTTTTTAATAGATGCTTATAAAGATTTTACTATCTTTAAAGTTGGTCAGATTAAAATTAGTTTTTAATTTTAATTTCGGTTACAAAACTAACGAAAAAAAAAGAGGGTTCTCAAAATTCATTACTAAATTAATTGATGTTATTTGATTGTTTAGAGGGTTTTTGATTTTTATAATTAAATTTTAAAAAAGTTCATGTCTACAACGAAAAGTGACTTGCATTCGGCACTTAAAAATTTTTTTGGTTTCAATAAGTTTATGGGCCTTCAGGAAGGTGTCGTTGAAAGTATATTAGCGGGTACAAATACCTTTGTAATTATGCCAACTGGTGGTGGAAAATCTTTATGCTATCAGTTACCGGCCTTGATGCAGGAAGGAACCGCTATTGTAGTATCTCCGTTAATAGCTTTAATGAAAAACCAGGTAGATGCTATCAGAGGGATTTCAAATGAAGAAGGGGTCGCTCATGTGCTTAATTCATCATTAAATAAAACGGAAATAAAGCGTGTCAAAGAAGATATTGTCAACGGAATTACAAAATTATTATATGTAGCGCCAGAATCTCTTACAAAGGAGGAAAATGTGGAATTTTTACGTTCTGTAACCGTTTCTTTTATGGCCATTGATGAAGCCCATTGTATTAGTGAATGGGGACATGATTTTAGACCTGAATACAGAAATTTAAAACAAATTATTTCCAGAATAGGTGATAACATACCTATTATTGCCTTAACAGCAACGGCGACTCCAAAAGTTCAAGAGGATGTGATTAAAAATTTGGGAATTGTAGGAGCAAAAACATTTAAAGCATCTTTTAATAGGCCAAATTTATATTATGAAGTGAGGTCAAAAAACAAAAATGTTGATGCTGATATTATTCGTTTTATAAAGCAAAATAGCGGAAAGTCTGGAATAGTATATTGTTTAAGCAGAAAGCGTGTTGAAGAATTAGCACAAGTATTGCAAGTCAATGGCATTAAAGCAGTACCCTATCATGCAGGATTAGACGCCAAAACCAGAACCAGTCATCAGGATAAATTCCTTATGGAAGACGTTGATGTGGTAGTGGCAACTATTGCGTTTGGAATGGGAATTGATAAACCAGATGTGCGCTTTGTAATACATCATGATATTCCAAAAAGTATTGAAAGTTATTATCAGGAAACGGGTAGAGCAGGTCGAGATGGAGGTGAAGGGCATTGTTTGGCGTTTTATGCTTATAAGGATATTGAAAAATTGGAAAAATTCATGTCTGGCAAACCAGTAGCAGAACAAGAAATTGGACATGCCTTATTACAAGAAGTGGTGGCATTTGCAGAAACATCTATCTCTAGAAGAAAATTTATTCTTCATTATTTTGGGGAAGAATTTGATAATGAAACGGGAGAAGGTGGTGACATGGATGATAATGTGCGTTTTCCTAAGAAGAAACATGAAGCCAAAGGGGATGCTAAACTCATGTTGGAGACCATTCAAAACACCAATGAAAAGTATAAATCTAAAGATTTAGTCAATGTGATTATTGGAAAGGAAAATGCGTTAATAAAATCACATAAAACGGATGAACAACCCTATTTTGGTAAAGGAAGCCATAAAGACAATAAATATTGGATGGCTTTGTTGAGACAAGCTTTGGTTGCAGGATATCTCAAAAAGGATATTGAAACCTATGGTGTTATAAAATTAAGTGAGTCTGGTATTGAGTTTATTTCAAAACCCAAATCATTTATGATGACTGAAGATCATATTTATGATGCCGATCAGGATGAAGCAAATGTTATAACATCATCTAAAGGAGGTGGTGCCTCAGCAGATGAAGTACTCATGGGTATGCTTAAGGATTTACGCAGAGTCAATGCTAAAAAATTAGGAGTGCCACCATTTGTTGTTTTTCAAGACCCTTCATTAGAGGATATGGCTTTGAAATATCCAATGACATTAACTGAGCTGGCCAATGTTCATGGGGTTGGAGATGGCAAAGCAAAAAAATATGGTAAAGATTTTATTGCGTTAATAGCAAATTATGTTGAAGAAAATGACATCATACGCCCAGATGATTTAGTTGTAAAATCAACGGGAAGTAATTCAGCTATTAAACTGTATATTATTCAAAATATTGATAGAAAATTGCCGCTTGATGATATTGCCTCTTCAAAAGGCATGTCGATGAAAGACTTTATTAAGGAAATGGAGGCTATTGTATATTCAGGCACTAAACTGAATATAAATTACTGGATTGATGAAGTTTTAGATGAAGATCAACAAGAAGAAATACATGATTATTTCATGGAATCTAAAACTGATAATATAGATGTAGCTATTAAAGAATTTGATGGTGATTATGATGATGAAGAGCTGCGGTTGTATCGCATAAAATTTATAAGCGAAGTGGCAAATTAAAACAAGAACTTCTTTAGTTAAGCTTCTTACTTCTAACATAGTTTTCTATCTTTGCAACTTCAATTAAAATAAAGAAAGATGCAAGACGGTTTATACGCAAAATTTAAAACGAATAAAGGCGAAATTTTAGTTGCTTTAGAATACAAGAAAACACCGGGTACTGTTGGTAACTTCGTGTCTTTAGCAGAAGGAAATTTAGAAAATTCGGTAAAGCCACAAGGAACTCCTTATTATGCTGGTTTAAAATTTCATAGAGTCATTCCAGATTTTATGATTCAAGGTGGATGCCCACAAGGAACAGGTTCAGGAAATCCTGGATATCAGTTTGATGATGAATTTCATGTGGACTTAAAACATGATGGTCCTGGCGTGTTATCTATGGCAAATGCTGGTCCAGGCACCAATGGAAGTCAATTTTTTATTACGCATGTAGCAACGCCTTGGTTAGATAATAATCATACGGTTTTTGGTAAGGTTGTTGAAGGACAAGATGTAGTTGATGCTATTAGACAAGGTGATAAAATAGAAAGTTTAGAAATTGTAAGAGTTGGAGCAGAAGCCGAAGCTTATAATTCAGTTGAGGCTTTTAGAACCTTTGAAGGGTCAAGAGAAAAAAGAATTGCTGAAACTAAAAAAGCGGCGCAAGCTGAATTAGATAAACTGGCTGCTGGTTTTACAGAAACCAAGAGTGGATTACGTTATCAAATCATTCAAAAAGGGAACGGTAAGAAAGCTGAAAAAGGAAATATGGTTTCTGTACATTATAAAGGACAATTAGTGGATGGAACTGTATTTGATTCTTCATATAAACGCAATGAGCCGATTGATTTTCAGGTTGGTGTAGGACAAGTCATTTCAGGTTGGGATGAAGGTATTCTGTTATTACACGTAGGCGATAAAGCAAGATTGGTTATTCCAAGTGATTTGGGATATGGTAGTAGAGGAGCCGGTGGCGTGATTCCGTCAAATGCAACGTTAATTTTTGATGTTGAGTTAATGGCTATAAAATAATAAGCTAATTGGATTACTGATTAATAGTTTTTTACTTGTTATTTGGTAACAAAAAATAAAAAAAAGCGTCTCATATTTTATGAGACTTTTTTTTTGCGTATATTTTATTATCTAACAAGTTAACAGTTTAAAATGAAAGCTATTTTCTTTTCTTTATGTTGTGTACTGGTCGTTTTTGGTTGCTCAAAAAATATAGAATACTCTACCGAATTTAAAGAAAAAAACTCCGGGCGCTATTTATTTAATTCAGAAGTTGTTATTGATGTTTATTTTGAAAATAATAATTTGTTTTTAAAGTGGCAGGGAGAAAATGTAATTAAACCCATCATTTTGGATGAAAATACTTTTTTTGTTGCAGATATGTACAAGAAATTTCATTTTGTAGAACATCCGCAAACTAAAAAGCGCTATTTATCAGTCATAGAAGAAGATCATGCGAATGTCATTTCTTATGATTATATAAAGGTATCAGATTCTTTTAAAACGCCATCTATGTATTTAAAAGATAAGGAATATGATAAAGCATTAATAGGGTATTTAAATATTCAAAAAGAAGATTCTACAAGCGTTTTTATTAATGAAATAGATTTTAACAGAAAGGGGTATCAATTAATAAGAGATAAAAAATATCAAGAGGCCATCAATGTCTTTAAAATTAATGCGGCTTTATATCCAAAAAGTGATAATGTATATGATAGTTTAGCGGATGCTTATTTAAGAAGCGGAGACAGTTTGCAGGCGTTTAATAATTATACAAAGGCCTTAGAACTTAATACAGGGAATAAACGAGCTAAAGAATTTATAAATAAGTATTCAAAAAATAATTAGCTGATTAATTATTTGATTTGGCATAATCTTATATTTGTGATATGACAAATGAAGCTTTATATCAATTGCAATATCCTATCGGTAAATTTGAAATGCCATCATCAATTTCAAAAGATAAGATTGCAGATTGGATTTCAATTTTAGAACATTTTCCTAACCGGTTGGAACATTTGGTTAAAAATTTATCTGATAGGCAACTAGACACAGTTTACAGACCACAGGGCTGGACAGTTCGGCAGGTAGTGCATCATCTTTCAGACAGTCATCACCATAGTTATACCAGATTTAAATGGGCTCTTACAGAAGAGACTCCAGTCATAAAAGCTTATGATGAAAGTCTTTGGGCCGCACTATTTGACTCAAAAACTGGGCCAATTGAAATGTCACTTCAACATTTAAAAGCGATTCATTTGAAGCTTGTTTATTTGCTAAAAAGTTTATCAGAAGAAGATTTGAATAAGTCTTTTATTCATCCAGAGACAAATAAGGAAGTCTTACTAAAAAATAATATCGGTATGTACGCATGGCATAGCAATCACCATTATGCACATATAGAAAATTTGTTAAAGCGAAACCAATGGATTTAATTGTTTTGAAATGATTAGGAATGTTCAAATTGAAGATGCTCAACAATTGCTTGATATTTATAACTATTATGTTGTAAATACAGTAATTACTTTTGATCTTGAGGCCTTAACTATAGATATTTTTAAAGAAAAGATCACTACGGTAAGTGCAGATTATCCATTTATTGTTTATGAAGAAAATAATGAAATTTTAGGATATGCATATGGCAGTAAGTTTAGACCGAAGCCAGCTTATAATAATACCGTTGAATCTACCGTTTATCTAAAACAAGGTTTTCAAGGAAAGCAAATAGGATCCCAATTATATCAAGAATTACTTTTTTTATTAAAACAAAAAAACGTTCATGTAGTTTTAGGCGTTTTAACACTCCCTAATGAAGCCAGTGTTAAACTTCACGAAAAATTTGGTTTTAAACAAGTGGCTCATTTAAAAGAAGTGGGTTTGAAATTTGGTAAATGGCAAGATGTTGGTTTTTGGCAACTCACTTTTTAATTATTTTTTCCATTTAATGTTGCATCCAATACTGGGTTTTTGTTTTTTGGTGTTTTCTTTATTTTCAATAAGGCAATCTAAAGCAATTCGTAAATCAGTTCCAGTAACAGGTATATTATTTCCCGGACGAGAATCATCTAATTGCCCTCGGTAACAAAGTTTTAGATCCTTATTAAATACAAAAAAATCGGGCGTACAGGCGGCATCATAGGCTTTAGTCACTGCTTGTGTTTCATCATAAAGATAAGGGAATGGGTACTTTTCTTTTTTAGCATGTAATTTCATATCAAGGGGGCCGTCCTGTGGGTAGTGAATCACATCATTGCTAGAAATAGCAATAAAACGAATGCCTTTATTTTGATAGGTATCAGCTATTTCCACTAACATGGTATTGATGTGAATAACAAAGGGGCAATGGTTGCAAATAAACATAACCACAGTGCCTTTTTTTCCTTTGAGGTGTTCTAAGCGTAAAACTTCATCAGAAATCGTATCAAACAATGAAAAATCAGGAGCCATAGTTCCAATTGGAATCATATTTGAGGGTGTTTGTGCCATAGTTAAAAAGATTTGTGCTAAGTTCGTGATTATTTGTATTTTTAAAAAATGAGTCAAGCAATAACATTTGAAGATTTCACTAAAGTTGACCTGCGTGTTGGAACTATTATTGAAGTCAATGATTTTCCGGAAGCCAGAAAACCGGCTTACCAGCTTACTATTGATTTTGGAGATTTAGGAATTAAAAAATCCTCGGCCCAAATTACAACGCTTTATGCTAAAAAAGAGTTGTTAAACAGGCAGATCGTGGCTGTGGTCAATTTTCCAAAAAAGCAAATCGCTCATTTTATAAGTGAGTGTTTGGTTTTAGGTGCTGTTAATGGAAAAGACGTCTTTCTTTTAAACCCCGAGAATAAGGTTAAAAATGGCTCAACGGTAGCATAAATATATATGAATGAATTAGACAGTATTCGAATCCATTTTGATAACAGTAGTCTTTGGGTTTTAAATGTAGCGCTTGCTATCGTCATGTTTGGTGTGTCTTTAGGTATTTCTGTTGAAGATTTTAAGCGCTTATTAAAAGAACCAAAGTTGGTTTTAATAGGTATCCTCTCTCAATTTATCTTGTTGCCTTTTTTTACTTTTTTGTTAATTATGGTTGTAAAACCGCAACCTAGTATTGCTTTAGGGATGATGATGGTTGCTGCTTGTCCGGGAGGAAACATTTCTAATTTTATGACGCATTTAGCAAAAGGTAATACCGCATTATCAGTGAGTTTAACTGCATTTGCAACTTTTTTAGCGATGTTTATGACTCCTTTTAATTTTGAATTTTATGGGAATTTATATGAACCAACGTCGGAAATTTTAAACAATGTGCAAGTGGCACCTTTTGAGCTTGTAAAATTGGTGTTATTAATTCTGGGAATGCCATTAGTTTTAGGCATGTGGTTGCGAAATAATAATCTATCATTAGCTGATAAACTTTCAAGATTACTCAGGCCATTTTCAATTATTTTGTTTATTGTAATTGTTATTATTGCCTTTGCCAATAATTTAGACGTATTTAAAAAGTATGTGCATCATGTTTTGGTGTTGGGTATATTTCATAATACGTTGGCCATTTTATTAGGTTTTTTAGTGGCGAAACTATTTGGATTATCATTTAAAAATCAAAAAACTTTGGCCATAGAAACGGGTATTCAAAATTCAGGTTTAGGGTTATTATTAATTTTTACTTTTTTTAACGGTTTAGGAGGCATGGCTATAATGGCTGCATTCTGGGGTATATGGCATATTATTTCTGGATTATTGATTTCTTTATACTGGTCTAAAAAGTCCGAAAAACTGGTGGCGTGTTAAAAAAACTTTGGCTATATGGTATGCGTGCCTATTTAGGATTGGGTCTGTTCTTTTATTTTAGAAGAATTCATAGGATTGATTTAAATAATATTCCTGAAGATAAACCCGTCTTAATACTGCCCAATCATCAAAATGCGTTGTTAGATGCCCTGATTATTGCAGTAAAAGGCAAGAGGATATCGTATTTTTTAACAAGAGCATCAGCATTTCATTCACCACTCATTGGAAAAATTTTAAAAAGTTATAGAATGCTGCCAGTATACAGGATTCGCGATGGTATTCGAACCATTAAGAAAAATGATGAAGTATTTGAAGCCTGTTCAGAATTGCTGAATCAAAGGCAATCTTTAGTTATTTTTCCTGAAGGCAATCATAATTTAAAAAGGACGGTGAGGCCCTTAAGTAAAGGGTTTACCAGAATTATATTTGATACTTTAAATAAATATCCAGATTTAGATGTACAACTAGTGCCTGTGGGTTTTAATTATAAAAACCCTGAAGGATTTGTGGATGAAGTGTCATTGCATGTTGGGAAACCTATAAAGGCTAAAGATTATGATAGTTATGAAAGAAATGAAGCGGTTTTAAAATTAAAAGCAGATATACATCAATCCATGTCTAAACTCACAACGCATATTCCACCTCATCATTATGAAGATATTCTAACAAAGTTAAAAGCTCAAGAAGTAGATTTTTTAAATCCTAAATTAGTTAACGCGTCTATTTCAAATAATTTTAAAAATGAAATTTTTGAAAAAAGACCTCAAAACACAATACTTAGGCAATTGTTTAAAGGATTACTTATTTTAAATTTATGGTTGCCTTATTTAATTTGGAAAATGTGGATAGAGCCAAAAATAAAGGAAGTAGAGTTTGTGTCAACCTTTAGGTTTACGGTAGTAATTACTTTGGTGCCTTTTTATTTGCTCATATTAATAGTGTTATTAACTGGTGTTTTTGGGTGGTTTACAGCAACAGCCTATTTGCTGATAGTCATAATATTAGCATTAATAGTTGTTAAATATTAAGCATAAAAAAACCACTACTTTTTAAGTAATGGTTTGTTATTTTTCGTTTAATTTTTCAATTAAATATCATCAAAATCTATATCTGTAAAGCTTTCTGTAGTTTTAACTTGCTCATTATTTTCTATAGTATCGTCAGCCTCATTTTCCTTTTTAAAGTCTTTTTGATGACGCTCACTAATAACTTCATCACCTTTTTCATTAATGATATAATCTGTCATCTCGGTTAAAATGTCTTTAAACTCAGAGAAATCTTCTTTATAAATGTATATTTTATGTTTTTTATAGTGAAAAGAACCGTCGTCATTCGTGAATTTTTTACTTTCTGTGATTGTAAGATAATAATCATCTGCTTTTGTTGATCTTACATCAAAGAAATACGTGCGTCTTCCGGCTCTTAATACTTTCGAAAAAATATCCTCTTTCTCCATCATGTCATGTGTACTCATAGTTGTATTAAAATTTATAGGATTATAATTATATCTATCAAAAATCCAAAAAAAACAATTACTACACAACAAATTACTAAGATTCTTTTAATAACTATTTCATTTAATCGCTTATAAATAATAAAAATGCATATTGATTTTTATCGTTTTAATTTAACAATCAATTATTTACCGTTAAATTTTCGCTTAATTGTTTTAAATAGAGATGTTTATAGTAGCCATCAGCATTTACAAGGGTCTCATGAGTGCCTTCCTGAACAATTGTACCATTTTCAATGACTATAATTTTATCGGCATTTTTGGCAGAGGATACACGGTGTCCAACAATGATGGTTGTTTTTCCTTTGGTAACTTGATTTAAATTTTTTAATATTTTTTCTTCTGTTTCTGTATCAACTGCCGAAAGACAATCATCAAATAATAATATTTCAGGATCTTTTATAAGTGCTCTGGCAATAGAAATACGCTGCTTTTGACCACCAGATAGCGTAATGCCTCTTTCACCCAAAATGGTTTCATAGCCATTATTAAACTTTAAAATATTTTTGTGAACATGGGCTAGCTTGGCAGCCTCAATAACTTCTTCGTCAGTAGCTGCTTCTTTACCAAATTTAATATTGTTCTTAATGGTGTCTGAAAACAAAAAGGCGTCTTGCGGCACATACCCAATACCATTTCTTAAATCGGTTAAATTGTGTTGAGAAATTTCAATATTATTAACTTTTATAGATCCTTTATCGATATCATAAAGTCTTCCAATTAAATCTAAAATGGTTGATTTTCCCGACCCTGTTTTTCCTAAAATGGCCAATGTTTGCCCGTGTTTGATACTAAAGCTAATATCTTTTAAAGCATTGATATTGGTATCATCATAAGTAAAAGCCACTTTTTCAAAAGTAATATCACCATTGATTGCGGTGTGTTCTTCAACCGTATTTTTTATTTCGGGTTCAATTTTTAAAAACTCATTAATCCTTTTTTGAGAGGCTTCCGCTTGCTGCACTATGGAAGTGACCCAACCAACTGTAGCTACCGGCCATGTAAGCATGTTGACATAAATGATAAATTCCGCTATGGTTCCTAAACTTTCAATTTCCCCATCCATATATTGCAAACCACCAATATAAATAACCACTAAATTACTGACCCCAATGAGTAAAATCATCATGGGGAAGAACAGTGCTTCCACTTTCACCAAATTCAGTTGGTTTTGTTTACTGGTCGTGGAAAGTTCATCAAAATTAGCCGATGTTTGAGGTTCAATGCCATACGCCTTTATCACTGAAATACCACTAAAGGCTTCTTGAGTAAAGGCGGATAGTTTGGATAAATATTGTTGTACAATAGTGGTGCGCTTGTGTATTTCTTTACTTAATTTATAAATGGCTATTGACAGTATTGGTAAAGGTAAAATGGTGTATAGTGTTAACAAAGGGGCTTCATTATACATATATAAAATAGCGATAATAAAGAGGGTGATGGTATTAATACTGTACATAATGGCAGGGCCAACATACATTCTTACTTTGCCCACATCTTCACTTATGCGGTTCATTAAATCGCCGGTTCTGTTCTTTTTATAAAAATTCAAAGACAGTTTTTGATAATGCGCATAGACCTCATTTTTTAAATCATATTCAATGTACCGGGAGACATTAATAATGGTTTGACGCATAAAAAAACTTAAAACACCTGCTATAATGGCCGCTCCTATGATATAAAAAATAATCAGTGCAAGTTCAGCCTGCAAACTGCTGTTACCAGATTCCAATCCTTTTTTATAGGTTTCAACAACGGTAAATATTTCCTTTACATAACGCGGGGTGAAAAGCAAAAAGATTCTTGCCACAATGGTTATAATCACCCCAATTAAAAGATGCCATTTATATTTTAAAAAATATTTATTGATATGCTGTAATTCTTTCATTGACAGAAATTGTATGATTCTGATATAGGTACCCATAAAAAGTACGGCGACAAAGATACAGCATTAAAAACAATATCATAGTTGGGAGGGGGCAACGGGTCTGTTAAAAATAACTTAAACTATATTTGAGATAATAAAATAAAAATAGGTGGTCTACTTTTTAAAATAGTATTATTTTTGCCAAGCAAAAGAGATTGTACTTTTGCTTTTTAATTAAATAAGTTCTTTGGAAATATGCTAAACAGAAGACATATACGTGTAAAAGTGATGCAAACCCTTTATGCTTTTAAAGGTAGTGAAGGCGATGATTTTACTAAAAATCAAAAGTTTTTACTTTTCAGTATTGATAACATGTATAACCTGTATTTACTCATCATATCCTTATTACTTGAAGTTCAAAAGAGAGCAGAAGATGATTTAAGTAAAAAACAAAAAAAGCATTTAGCCACTCAGGAAGACAAAGACCCCAACAGAAAGTTTGTTAACAATCAACTGTTGCAAATTCTCAAAGAAAACAATCAATTAAAACATCAGATAGAAATCCACAAGGCAGCTGACTGGGCCTTGGATAGTGAGTATGTTGATGTGATTTTTAAAGCCATTACTGCGAGTGCCTTGTATAAAGACTATATGCAAACCAGAGTCTCTGATTTTAAGGATGATAAGGAGTTTATAGTGGATATATTTAAAGATATTATTGCACCAAATGAAAAGCTTTATGAGTATATTGAAGATAAGAACCTCACCTGGTTGGATGATCTTCCTACGGTAAATACCACGATTTTGAAGATATTAAGAAAAGCCAAAGTGTCTTCTGCTGAAAGTTTCTTTACACCAAAATTATACAAAGACCAGGAAGATAAACAATTTGCTATTGATTTGTTTAAAAAGACCATCTTGAATCAGACGGCCTTAAATAATGAAATTGAATTAAAAACTCAGAACTGGGATAAAGATAGAATTGCCAATGTCGATTTTGTTTTATTACAAATGGCCATTTGTGAGCTTCAGAATTTTTCTTCCATTCCGGTAAAAGTCACCATTAATGAATATCTGGAAATTGCCAAGGAGTATTCTACACCAAAAAGCAGCATCTTTATTAATGGTATTTTAGACAAGTTGGTGAAGGAATATGAAATTGACGGAAAACTCAATAAATTAGGTAGAGGATTGATGTAATTTCTGTTAAGAAAGGACTAAAAAATTTTAAATAGATTAAATAATTGTTATTTTTACAAACCAATTAGAAAACTCAAATTATGAAAAAAGTTTTATTAGGATTAGCAGCTTTAAGTCTCATAACATGGACGTCTTGTAAAGAAGACGCCACAAAAAAAATTGATGAACAAAATGTTGTTGAAGCGGCTCAGAGAGATGCTATTTCGTCTAAATTTCCGGTGATTACATTTGATAAAATGGAACATGATTTTGGCGAAATTGAAGCAAAAACAGCTGTTGAAACTGAATTTAATTATACCAATACAGGGGATGCGCCTTTAGTCATTACAGATATTAAAAGTTCTTGTGGTTGTACGGTTCCAAAAGATTGGAGTAGAGAGCCTTTAGCACCGGGAGCATCTGGCAAGTTTTCTGTGAAATTTAATGGAAGTGGCGCTAATAAAATCACAAAAACAATAACCGTTACGGCTAATACTGAAAAAGGTTCTGAAGTAGTTAAAATTATGGCCTTTGTAAAACCAGAACCAACAACAACTAAATAATAAAAGCTTAATAAATAGAAAATGGGTGATATAGGACAATTTTTACCGTTTATTTTAATGTTTGTAGTCGTGTATTTCTTTATGATTGCACCACAAATGAAACGTGCTAAAAAAGAAAAGAAATTTGCAGCAGAATTAAAAAAAGGAGATAAAATAATCACGAAAAGTGGTTTGCATGGTAAAATATTAGAACTTGGTGATAAAGATAATACCTGTATTATTGAAACCATGTCAGGTAAAGTGAAATTTGAGCGTTCCGCCATCTCCATGGAGTTGAGTACGGCTTTAAATGCACCGGCAAAAACCAAGTAACAAAATAACAGATCAAAAAAAGCTTCCTCATTTGGAGGCTTTTTTTGTTTAACAGTTTTTGTATTGGTCGTTCAGCCCAATACCTATTAAAATCATAGGTTTTATTTTCTCTAGACGGCTTCCAACGGTGGCTTCCCGTTTGGCAGTGTCAATATATTCACAATACTCTTTTTGCTTATAAGGTGTTAAAGCCTTAAAATGGGAATGCAGGCCTTCATTGGTTTTAAATGCGTTTTTTAGAGCCTCGGGAATCACAATCTTTTTGGTTTTGTCCGGTTTTATGGCCTTGCCTTGCCTTTGATTTTCAATAGCTTCTTGAATATAGTTTAAAACAACAGTCTCGTTAATGTCTGAAAGGGATTCAAAGCGCATCTGTCTGAGACCTTTTGTTTTTTCCTGAGCATTGACTAACAGCTTTTGCTCGTCCTTTAAAAATAC
>JAHENA010000052.1 GCA_024643405.1 Flavobacteriales bacterium
TGGTTTTCCAGATTTAGGAATTGGTTTTGCAGGTGTTGCATTGGCTTTTGGTCTTACAGTTTTAACCATGGCTTATGCAGTAGGCCATATTTCAGGAGGTCATTTTAATCCAGCCGTATCCTTTGGTTTATGGGCTGGCGGAAAATTTGAAGCCAAAGATTTATTGGGATATATTATAGCTCAAGTTATTGGGGCAATTGCTGCGGCGGGAGCATTGTATTTAATTGTGTCTGGAAAATCTGATTTTGTTGATATTGGCGGTTTTGCAGCTAATGGTTATGGGGATTTATCTCCAGACGGTTATTCCATGACATCTGCTTTAGTTGCAGAGTTTTTATTAACGGCTTTTTTCTTATTAATTATTTTGGGGAGCACCAATGCCAAGGCTCCAAAGGGGTTCGCACCAATTGCTATTGGTTTGGCGCTGACTTTAATTCATTTAATCAGTATTCCAATCACAAATACATCGGTTAATCCGGCCAGATCAACAAGTCAGGCGTTATTTGCGGGTGCTGATTTTACCAGTCAGTTATGGTTGTTTTGGGTAGCTCCCATTGCAGGAGCAATTGTTGCTGGGTTAATTCACAAAACACTTTTTGAAAAAGAATAAGCGGTACTTTTTTAAATAGAAAAAGGGTTGTTTCATATAATAAACAACCCTTTTTCTTTCTAATAATAGGTGCTATTAATCTATTTTAATTGAATTGCAGCTACGGAATTTTCCAATGATGCCACTGTATTCCCGCCTTTTGGCTCAATAGTAATATTTAAACCAAGTGCGTCTTCAGTATATGGAATGGCTCTGAGTTGCCTGTCTGTTTCGCTTAATATACCCAAACTGACCATTTTACCTTGTAATTCGGCCCAGATTTGATAGCATTTTTCTTCAGGTAATTGAGGTAAAGAAACCACATCAATCATTGAGGTTTTTGATTTTGTATTGATGTAAGCAACAGTTTTTAAGTTTTTAGCTCTGTTATTTCCCTGCATAATATATTTGTAAGTTTCAGGGTCATTAAGCTGTTTAAACTGATACATGATGTCATCAAGTTTTTTGTTGTTCATTTCAATATCACTTCGTAAATCAAAAATTTCATCAACTACCACCTGATTTTCTTCAGAAAGTTTTTGGTTTTTTGAGTGAAGATAATACGATTGACCCGCAAAAATTAAAGCAGCAATACTGGCTGCAATACTCAATTGATGCCATTTTTTATATTTTTTAGCAGGGCTCAATTGTAAAACAGGTTTTTCATCAACCTCATCTAAAATGTGAGATAAGATGCTCTTTGGTGCTTCAACAGCTTGGCTTTTTGCTACAACCTCTAGATGAAACTGCATGGTATTATATGCGTTTTCTACTTCTGGATGTCTTGCTATATAAGACTCGATATGTTCAGTTTCTTCAGAAGAAGTTTCTCCTAATAGATATTTTTCTAATAGGCCAGAATTTAAAAAAGTATTTATTTTTTCATTCATGACTTTATTTATTAAGGATTGTAAATTTTTTTCAATTCACGTAATCCAATTTTTAATCTTGATTTTATTGTGCCTAGCGGAATATCTAATTCTTCACTGGCTTCTTGTTGTGTCATGCCCTCAAAAAATAAGGCATTTATGACAATTTGATATTTTTCATCTAACGTACTTAAATGCTTCTGAATGTCTAAAACGTCTTGGTTTAGTTCGTTTGATGTTATTCTATATACGGATGAAGTTTCAATTTGGACTTCATTATTGTTTTTGTTTTTTAATGACCTTACCTTGTCAATGGCAGTGTTATACGCAATTCGATAAAGCCAAGTAAATAATTTTGCTTTGCTAGGATCATACTTTTTGGAGTTTTTCCAAATTTTTACAAAACTTTCTTGAAGGGCATCCTGAGCAATATCTTCATCTGATATCACCTTTAAAATAACCCCATAAATGGCATCAGCATAATATTCATATAACAAATTAATGGCTTTTTTATCGCCATTTTTAAGCAAGCTTACTATTTCATTTTCTATTGGTGAAATCAAGATTATTTATTTTAGTTGATATGTAAAAGGCATACTTATAAAACCAAAGTTAGATATTTCTTTTAAATTAAAGAATATTTACTTCAGCTTCAATAGATATATTGAAAAGACGAAGTACCGTTTTTTGGATTAATTTTGAAAGGTTTAAAATATCTGATCCTTTTGCGCCTCCATAATTAACCAAAACCAATGCCTGATATTTATGTACCCCATAATTACCAAAATGTTTTCCTTTAAACCCTGCTTTTTCTATCAACCATCCTGCGGGCACTTTAACTTCATTTGTAGAAACTGAAAAACTTGGTGCATCAGGAAAATTCACTAATAGTTTTTCAAACTCTTTTGAAGTTATAACAGGGTTTTTGAAGAAACTACCACTATTTCCAATAACTTTAGGATTGGGTAATTTACTTTCTCTAATTGAAATAACAGCTTTAGAAATATCTTGAATGCTTGGATTCTTAATGCCTACTAATTCTAATTCAGATGAAATGGTGCCGTAATTAATATTTAATTTGTGATTGTGTTTTGTAAACTTAAAAGTGACATTAGTTATGATGTGTTGATCTTTTTTTTGTTTAAATATTGAATCTCTATAACCAAAATCACATTCAGATTTTAGAAAGGTTTGCGTTGACAAATTTGATACAGAAATAGTTTCACATGACACAAACGTATCTTTTAACTCCACACCATAAGCACCAATATTTTGTATTGGAGAAGTACCTACATTTCCTGGAATTAATGACAGGTTTTCAAGACCACCAAAATTGTTTTTCATACACCAAAGGACAAATTCATGCCAATTTTCTCCGGCATTAGCCTTTACAATCACAAAATTGTCATCTTCCGATATAATATCAATTCCTTTTAAGTTTATATGGATAACTAATTTATCTTGGTCTTTTGTAAGAAGCATATTGCTTCCGCCTCCTAAAATAAGTTTAGCTGGAAACTCTGGAAGAGATAAAACTTCTTTTAATTCTGAAATATTAGATACTGAAACAAAATGTTTGGCAGTAACATCAATACCAAAAGTATTATATGGTTTTAAAGATATGTTATGCTGAATACGCATCAATCTTTGTATACTTTTAAAGCTTCTTTAATAATATTTACTGCTTTTATTAAACTTTCTTTTTTAAGTACATAAGCAATTCTAATTTGGTTTAAACCAACGCCAGGAGTAGAATAAAATCCAGCCGCAGGCGCCACCATAACAGTTTCACCATTTACATCAAAATATTCTAAAAGCCATTGTGCAAAATTGTCTGCATTTTTGATAGGTAACTCAACAACACAATAAAAAGCACCATTGGGTTTCGCAACCTTTACACCATCAATTTTTTGTAATTCTTCAATTAATATATTTCTTCTATCTACGTATTCATGTATAACGTCATCAAAATAGCTTTGAGGTGTTTCTAGCGCTGCTTCACTTGCAATTTGGGCAAATGTTGGAGGGCTTAATCTTGCTTGTGCAAATTTAAGAGCCGTTTGTATAACTGCTTTATTTTTTGACACTAAATAACCTATTCTTGCACCGCACATACTGTATCTCTTTGACACAGAATCAATCATGATGGCATTATCTTCTATTCCTGCCTCTTGCATAATTGAATAATGCATATGACCATCATAGGCAAATTCTCTATACACTTCATCAGCGATTAAAAATAGATCATGCTTTTTTACTAGGGAAGCCAGTTGTTTTATTTCCGCTTTTGAATATAAGTAGCCTGTTGGATTTCCTGGATTACAAATTAAAATGGCCTTTGTTTTTGGAGTGATAAGTTTTTCAAATTCTTCAATAGGAGGTAAGGCAAAATTATCTTCAATTTTAGAAATTACTGGAACAATATTGACGTTTGATGCTGTTGAAAATCCATTGTAATTTGCGTAAAATGGTTCTGGAACAATAATTTCGTCATCAGTATCCATAATACTGCCAAAAGCAAATAATAAGGCTTCACTGCCGCCAGTAGTTACAATAATATCGTCATGGTTCACATGAATATCCTTTTTGGAATAATAGCCTGCAATTTTTTTGCGGTAATCTTCAGAACCTTCAGATCTGGTATATGCCAAAATATCTAATGAATGCACTTTAACAGCGTCCAAAGCTATTTGAGGTGTTTTTATATCTGGCTGTCCAATATTTAAATAATATACAGTTTTTCCTTGTTTATGAGCATTTTCCGCATAAGGGACTAATTTTCTAATTGGAGACTGAGGCATTGATAGCCCTTTTATTGAAATTTTTGGCATTTTTATTATAATTTTTCAAGTACAAAGTTGAGAAAATTATCTTAAAGTTTATTTAAAAAACGGGCATAATTATATTTGGTAACAAAAGGATTTGTAAATTGAATAGGTTCAGGGTTAAGTCCTTTATTATGAAAAATTTATTCAACTTTTTATTATTGTTTTTGTGTTTTAATAGCCTGGGAGTTTCTCAAGGAAAATTTACTATTCAAAACAATAAAAAAGCTGATAAAATTAATTTCAAATTAATCAATAATTTAATAATCATTCCTGTAAAAGTCAATGATGTTGAATTGTCATTTATATTGGATACTGGTGTGAGTAAAACAATTATTTTTAATTATAAAAATATTTCAGATTCTTTGAAAATGAAAAATACAGAGCCTATCTATTTGAGAGGCTTGGGAGAAGGAGAATCAGTAGAAGCTTTAAAATCACGTAATAATATCTTCAAAATTGGTCAGGCTATTAAATTGAATCAAGATTTATTTGCAGTTTTTAATGAAAATATCAATTTTGCTCCAAGGCTTGGCATACCAGTTCACGGAATCGTTGGTTTTGACTTATTTAAAGATTTAGTTGTTGAAATTAATTATGCCAATAGGTACATAAGATTAACAGAACCAAACGAGTTTCAGTATAAAAAATGCAAAAAATGTGAAACTCTTAATTTGGAATTTTATAATAATAAACCGTATTTGAATGCCAATGTTAAAATAGAAAATAAAGATATAACTGTAAAATTGCTCATTGATTCAGGTGGAAGTGATGCGTTATGGTTATTTGAAGATAACAATTTGGGAATAAGGCATAGTGATAAGTATTTTGAAGATTTTTTGGGTCATGGATTAAGTGGAAGTGTCTATGGAAAACGATCAAAAATTGATGAAATTTCCTTTAAAAGATTTATAATAAAGGATGCAAATGTGGCATTTCCTGATTCTTCATCTATTGCATTTGCTAAGCAATTTAAAGATAGAAATGGAAGTTTAGCTGGGAATATTTTGAAGAGGTTTAATCTGATAGTTGATTATCAAAAGGCCTCTATAACCTTAAAAAAGAACACACTTTTTAAGCATGAATTTAGTTATAATAAAAGCGGGATTGAATTGGCACATAGTGGGGTAAGGTTTGTAAAAGAAGTTGATTATAAGATGAATAAAAATAATAATTTAATAGGTGACAATAGCAACAAAACATATCAAATTATTCTTGACTCAAATTATAAATTTGCTTTAAAACCTGCATATGCCATTGTAGAACTTAGAGAGGAATCACCAGCTTATAGGGCTGGTTTAAAACTAGGGGATATTGTTTTAAGCATAAATGGAAAATCTACTTACGAGTATACTTTACAAGACTTAATGCAAAAGTTCTATGATAAGGAAGGGACTAGAATAAAATTAAATGTAGAAAGAAATGGAACGAACATTACCGTTTATTTTAGATTAGAAAATTTATTTTAATAAAAAAGGCCCAAGCATTATTTATGCTTGGGCCTTTATATTATCATGAGTTTGTTTATTTTTCTACAAGACTTTTATTTTTTTGTTCTAGTACACTTTCTTTACTTGAATCAATAACTTCACCTTTTATTTTTAAAGCAACCGTTGGTGTGTCGGCGTTAGAAATAACGGTAATAGTTTTTCGTATAGGATTGACTCTATTAGTGTCATATTTCACTTGAATTTCTCCAGTTTTTCCTGGTAAAATTGGATCTTGAGACCATTTTGGAACTGTGCACCCACAGCTAGAGGTTACCTTTGAAACTATTAGTGGCGCATCGCCGGTATTTGTAAATTCAAATATTCTTAATCCATCAGTCCCTTTTTCAATGGTTCCATAATCTACTGTATCAGTTTTAAACTTAATTTTAGCCACTTTATCTTGGGCATTTATTGAAAAACTGATTAAACCGATAAATAAAATAGTAATTAATTTTTTCATTATTAAAATTTTTAAATGTTAGTAAACATACTTACTTTTTCCACAATCTGCAAAAAAATTAGATGAAATGCACTTTTGTTAACATTTTACAAAGTCATCATTTTTTTGTCAATACCAAATATTGGCTTTCACAGAAAAAGAAATATAAGTACTTTTGCAAATCAATGTTCAAAAACTATTCCAAAGTATGCAAATTCCATCAAAATATGATGCTAGTCAGGTAGAAAGTAAATGGTATGATTACTGGATGAAGCATAATTTTTTTCATTCAGAACCAGATGAAAGAGAGCCATATACAATTGTAATTCCACCCCCAAATGTGACCGGTATTTTGCACATGGGACACATGTTGAATAATACTATTCAAGACGTGCTCATTCGCCGAGCCAGACTTCAAGGTAAAAATGCCTGTTGGGTTCCTGGAACTGACCATGCATCTATAGCTACCGAGGCAAAAGTGGTTGCCAAATTAAAGGAACAAGGCATTGATAAAAATGATTTGTCACGTGAGGAGTTTTTAGAACATGCCTGGGAATGGACACATGAATATGGTGGTGTGATTCTGGAGCAATTGAAGAAATTAGGTTGTTCCTGTGATTGGGACAGAACAAAATTCACTATGGATGATGACATGAGTGAAGCGGTAATCAAAGTGTTTGTAGATTTATATAATAAGGGATTAATTTATCGTGGTTTTCGCATGGTTAATTGGGATCCTGAAGCTCAAACAACCTTGTCTGATGAAGAAGTTATTTATGAAGAACGACAAGGATTATTATATTACATTAAATATCAGGTTGAAGGCACTAAAGATTATTTAACCATAGCCACGACGCGTCCAGAAACTATTTTTGGGGATACGGCCATATGTATTAATCCTAATGATGAGCGATTTAAACATCTTAGAGGTAAAAAGGCCATTGTGCCCATTTGTAATAGAGCCATCCCAATTATTGAAGATGACTATGTAGATATAGAGTTTGGGACTGGTTGTTTAAAAGTAACGCCTGCGCATGATGAAAATGATAAGATTTTAGGGGATAAACATCAGCTTCAGGTGATTGATATTTTTAACCCTAATGCGTCTTTAAATAGTTTTGGATTGCATTATGAAAATAAGGATCGTTTTGTTGCCAGAAAGGAAATTCAAAAAGAACTAGAAGAAAAAGGACATTTAGTTAAAACTGAAAACTATTTAAACAAAGTAGGAACCAGTGAACGTACTAAAGCCGTTATAGAACCTAGATTATCAGATCAATGGTTTTTAAAGATGGAAGATTTAGTCAAACCTGCCATTAAGGCGGTTTTGGAAGATGGAGAGGTGAAGTTGTTTCCTAAAAAGTTTGAAAACACCTACCGACACTGGATGGAAAACATCCGTGATTGGAATATTTCACGTCAGTTATTGTGGGGTCAACAAATTCCAGCCTTTTATTACGGTGATGGAAAAGAAGATTTTGTGGTAGCTGAAAATATTGAAGAGGCTTTAGTGCTAGCAAGGGAAAAATCTAATAATTCACAATTAACGTTTGCTGATTTATCTCGGGATACGGATGCCTTAGATACCTGGTTTTCATCTTGGTTATGGCCTATTAGTGTATTTGATGGTATTAGAAACCCTGAAAATAATGATATTCAATATTACTACCCTACTAATGATTTAGTAACGGGGCCAGATATTTTATTTTTTTGGGTAGCCAGGATGATTGTTGCTGGATACGAATATAGAGGTGAGAGACCATTTCAAAATGTGTATCTTACAGGATTAGTTCGTGATAAGCAACGCCGTAAAATGAGTAAATCCTTAGGTAATTCGCCTGATGCTTTAAAACTTATTGAAGAATTTGGTGCTGATGGGGTACGCGTCGGATTATTGTTGAGCTCAGCCGCAGGAAATGACTTGTTGTTTGATGAAGCTTTATGTCAGCAAGGAAAGGGTTTTGCCAATAAAATATGGAATGCCTTCAGATTGATAGAAGGGTGGGAAGTTGCAGAAATTGAGCAGCCAATATCTTCAAAAACAGCGATTGATTGGTTTGAAGCTAAGTTTCAGGAAACATTATTAACTATAGAAGATCACTTTAGTAAATACCGTATTAGTGATGCTTTGATGGAAACTTATAAACTTATTTGGAATGATTTCTGTTCATGGTTTTTAGAAATGATAAAGCCCGAGTATCAAAAACCTATTGATAAAGTAACGTACCAAGCGGCAATCTCAATTTTAGAGAATAATTTGAAATTATTGCATCCATTTATGCCATTTTTAACTGAGGATATATGGCAGTATATTTCAGAAAGAACACCGCAGGAAGCTTTAATTGTTTCTAAATGGCCTGTGCAAATAAGCTTTGATAAGGTGTTAATATCTGAATTTGATTTGGCTTCAGAAGTGGTTTCAGGTATCAGAACCATCAGAAAAGAAAAGAATATTGCTTTTAAGGATACAGTTCAGTTTTCGGTAATTAATAATGAAAATATCAGTAAAACCTTTGATGAGGTGATCATGAAACTTGGTAATCTTGATGCTATCAATTATGTGTCTGAAACTGTTGAAGGTGCTTTGACGTTTAGAGTAAAATCAAATGAGTATTTTATTCCAATAATGGGTTCCATTGATGTGGAAGCGGAGATTAAAAAACTGACTGAAGAATTAAATTACACACTAGGATTTTTAAAATCTGTACAAAAGAAACTATCAAATGAACGTTTCGTAGCAGGAGCACCGGAACAAGTGATTGCAAATGAAAGAAACAAAGAAGCGGATGCCTTGGCAAAAATTGAAACCCTTAAAGCAAGCTTGGCAAGTTTAAAATAGAATATTTATTGGCCGAATTACATTTTTTTAAAGTGATATTTGCTGTTAGGCCATAGTTTATCATGTACATTTTTACTTTGATGAATAGAAGTTTTTAATGATAGATTCCATGGGTTTTCTGTTTTCTGAAACTTCCATAATTTCGTTCCAGATGTTTTCAGAAATTAATGATCTAAGGGGTTGTTCCAGTTTAGGAATCTTATTAAAAACCTTGAGTAGTTTTTTATCCCACATCTTAGAATATTTCAGCAAGTCATCCGGATAGACAACTTTTCTTTTAGTACCTTCATCAATACCTCTAAATGGTTTAGAGATATTTAAGTATCCATAATCATCTGTTAATTGCTCACCAGGATGAATGTCTCTTATAGCAATTTCAAAATCATAGGCAGTACTCAAACAGTTTGAATTGAAACTGTGATTGACATAGCGTCCGTTGTCCCAACACAGCACCAGATTGCCGGTATTATTTCTAAAAGTATAAGTTTCTAAAATATCTTGATAAAGCGCATCCATAGCTTTAAACGCATCAGGACTAAATTCCCGATCTAGATTATCTAAAGCCCAGGTAATGGTGCCTGCAGGTATAAACTCAGTTGCCACTACGCCATGTCCAATGTCATTACTTATAAATTTAAGTTCCGTTTTTGGGTGTATCATACTATTGTATATTAATTAAAAATTAATCAAGTATAAATTGGAATTCAAACTGAACCTATTTTCTATATAAAAAATAGGTGTTTACTAG
This sequence comes from Flavobacteriales bacterium, assembly GCA_024643405.1. Taxonomy (GTDB): domain Bacteria; phylum Bacteroidota; class Bacteroidia; order Flavobacteriales; family Flavobacteriaceae; genus Yeosuana. Next base: position 9,800 of record JAHENA010000052.1, read on the forward strand.
CTCAATGTAGGTGCTTTTTGCTTCGTCTTGCGAGATATCCTTAATTTGAAACAAAGCATTTGTTTTAAAAGCATTTATTATGGGCTTTTTACTGCTGGGTTGCCCGTAATCATTAGTTGCCTTTTTATAATATGCATATAGTCGAAGTAAAAAATCAGCAGGAAAAGGTTCTGTATGTGCATTCACACGATTAACAGCCTCTTGAAACTCTTTATCTAAATCACTATTAGTCATTAATTTCAGCTATAATACTTTCTCCACCACGAACTTTTTGGTTGAGTTGTACTTTGATTTTAGTGTTTAAAGGTAAAAATAAATCTACTCTTGAACCAAATTTAATAAATCCTGAATCACTTCCTTGAATTACATGATTATTTATTTTGGCATAATTAACAATTCTTTTAGCAAGTGCACCAGCTATTTGGCGATACAAGACCTTGCCATATGTTTGGTTTTCAATCACTACCGTGGTGCGTTCATTTTCTTCACTGGCTTTGGGATGCCATGCTACAAGATATTTCCCAGGATGATATTTACTAAAAACGACATTTCCACCAATAGGATATCTTGTAACATGCACATTTAAGGGCGACATAAATACGCTCACTTGCAGTCTTTTCTCATTAAAGTATTCTTTTTCAAAAACTTCTTCTATAACAACTACTTTTCCATCAACAGGAGAAACAACTTGAGTATCATTAAGAACTGTTTTTCTTTTTGGGTTTCTAAAAAACTGAAGAATTAGTACGAAAAAGCCCAATAATAAAAACCAAATAGTGTTTTGAAGCCAAATTTCATGAATGAAATTATCTACAAGTAGAAAGCAGGCAACAATAATTATGAATGTTGTAAATATGATTTTATGTCCTTCTTTATGAAACATATTGTATAATTCTTAAAAATAAATAAATAAATGGAGCAGCAAAAATAATACTGTCTAAACGATCTAGTAAACCGCCATGCCCTGGCATAATAATTCCGCTATCTTTAACGTTTGCTTGACGTTTAAATTTTGACTCTATTAAATCACCAATAGTGCCAAAAACACTAATAATAATACTTAAAATGAGCCAATTATTAAAGCTTAATGTTTGGGTAAAGGTAGCAATAAAATAACTGGCAATACACGAAAAAAACAAACCTCCTAAAAATCCTTCAACGGTTTTTTTTGGTGAAATTTTTTCAAATAATTTTTGCTTGCCAAAATTTTTACCAATTAAATAAGCAAAAGAATCATTCACCCAAATTAATATAAAAGAGCCTAGTAAAATATCTGGATTGTAAGATTTGTGATCATTAGCAATTAGAATCAAAAATACAAAAGCACTGGAAATATAAAATGTAGTAAGTATAAAACGCTTTGTTATGAATAGTGGTATGGATTTTTCTGAAAACAAATCTTTAATTAAAAATAACTCAACGAAAATAGTGATTACCATTAGAATTTGCGTGGCCTCATCTATTCCTAAATTAAAATGCAGTTCCAATTGCAAGTAACCAAATACAATAAAGAGTATCACAAAAATGACATATGGAATTTTACTTTTTAACTGAATTAATTTATTGAATTCAATCAAACAAATAATTCCAAACACAAAAAACAGTGCCATTAATGTTTGGATACTATAAAGTGAAAATATTAAAAGCAATACATAGAACAAACCAGAAAGGGCACGAATTAAAATATCTTTCATTTTAAATGATTTGTTGTATTAATAAATATGCAATAAAATTAATTAAAGATCTTCTAGAAGTAGCAAATATAAATTTTTTGAACTACTTCCGTAGCTTAAAAAGTCTTTTTCGTCAGAAGATTTGAAATGCTTTATAGTAGTGATATTTGTGGGGATTCTTTGTTTGTTTTTAGATTTTATACCGCGTAAACCTTCCCCAATAGTTTCAACCATTTGGCTGGTAGTGGCAAAAACAACAAAATTAGAAGGAAGTTCAGTTAATTTTTTTTCTGCAATTTGAAGGGATGAAATGAGTAAAGACCCATCATTGGCTATTAAATTTTCACATGTAGTAATGAAATATGTAGCATCACTTATTTTATTGGTAGTTGTTAAGCCGGCGTTTTTAAATTTATCTTTAAGATTTGAATCAATAAATAGGGTCTTTTTGTCTTCCCATTGATTTTCTTGAATAATATTTTCTAAACTTTGGAATACTTCATCTAAATCTTCACAATACAGAAATTTACCACCATTAGCTTTAAAGTTTATGGTAAACTTTTCATCTATAGGTAATTTAATTTCTGGCATATATTTGCCACGTTCTCCAGGTTTTAATTCTTCTTCTTTTTTATCAGATTTAGAACCAAATATTTTTCTAAAAAGACTCATTTAAGGTTGCGCTATTAACTCAGTTTTTATTGGAGCTTCTCAAATATAAAAAATCTTAAACTAATCATTGGATTAATTTAAGATTTTTGTTCTTGCATTATATGAAATTACAAAATTTATTCGACGACGGTCTCAATTTCCTCATTATTGAAATCACGTTTTCCAAAGATTTTCTCAAGGTTATCCTTGAATATAACCTCTTTTTCTAATAATACGTTAGCTAGTTCTGTGAGTTTGTCTTTATTGTCCTCAAGAAGTTTAATAGCACGTTCGTATTGTGTTTCTATTAAGTCTGAAATTTCTTTGTCTATCAATTCAGCAGTTTTTTCACTGTAGGGTTTTGTAAATCCATATTCATTCTGACCTGAAGAATCATAATAAGTTAGATTACCAACTTTATCACTTAAGCCATAAATAGTCACCATGGCTCTAGCTTGTTTGGTTACTTTTTCCAAATCACTCAGAGCACCGGTAGAAATTTTATTAAAAATAACTTTTTCTGCAGCTCTTCCTCCTAAGGCGGCACACATTTCATCAAGCATTTGTTCAGGATGAACAATAAGACGCTCTTCAGGTAAATACCAAGCGGCTCCCAGTGATCTTCCACGAGGAACAATGGTTACTTTTACTAAAGGCGCAGCATGTTCAAGCATCCAGCTTACCGTAGCATGACCAGCTTCATGAAACGCAACTGCACGTTTTTCTCCTGGTGTTATAATTTTATTTTTCTTTTCTAATCCACCAATAATACGGTCAACAGCATCTAAGAAATCTTGCTTGTCAACTTCTTTTTTACCGTTTCTGGCAGCAATTAGAGCCGCTTCATTACATACATTAGCAATATCTGCTCCTGAAAAACCAGGCGTTTGTTTTGATAGAAAATCAAGATCTAAATCTTTGGCTTTTTTAAGTGGACGCAAATGCACCTCAAAAATTTCTTTACGTTCTCTGACATCCGGTAGGTCTACAAAAATTTGTCTGTCAAATCGTCCAGCACGCATTAAGGCCGTATCTAGTATATCAGCTCTGTTAGTTGCTGCAAGCACAATCACGTTCGTATTGGTTCCAAAACCATCCATTTCAGTGAGCAACTGGTTAAGTGTATTTTCACGTTCATCATTACTTCCGGACATCGCGTTTTTACCTCTGGCACGACCAATGGCGTCAATTTCATCTATAAAAATTATTGAAGGCGATTTTTCTTTAGCTTGCTTGAATAAATCTCTTACTCTTGAAGCTCCAACACCTACAAACATTTCTACAAAGTCAGATCCAGACAATGAGAAAAAAGGCACTTTAGCTTCACCTGCAACGGCTCTTGCTAGTAATGTTTTTCCGGTTCCAGGAGGACCTACAAGCAATGCTCCTTTTGGTATTTTCCCACCTAATGACGTATATTTTTCTGGGTATTTAAGAAAATCTACAATTTCCTGAACCTCTTCTTTCGCCCCTTCAAGACCTGCAACATCTTTAAAAGTTGTTTTGACTTCCGTATTTTGATCAAAAAGTTTGGCTTTTGATTTTCCAATATTAAATATTTGACCACCAGCACCACCACCGGCACCACCAGACATGCGGCGCATAATGAAAATCCATACTCCAATGAGTAATATGAAAGGAAGTACACTAATTAACAAGTCCCCAAAGAAATTATCTTCCGTGATATACACAGGTGTTAAGTTCAATTGTTTCTCCTTAATGACCTCGTTTAACTGATTTTGAAAAATCTGTAAATCACCAAATTCAAATTTATAGTTAGGTAATTTGGTAGCAGTAGGTATTAAGGTATTTGGAATCGATTTTTTATGAATTTCTTTTTGCTCTGCTTCTTTTGTTAAATAAACTTTAGCGATGCGCTTGTTTACGATTTCAACTTTTGCAACGTCACCATCCGCAACAAATTGTAAAAATTGGGTTGGGTTTGTTGTGCTTCCTTCTTGAGAGCCCACACTGCTAAATACCTGAATTGCTAAGAAAACGGCAATTACAATTCCATAAATCCAATAAGGATTGAATTTTGGCTTTTTGTCTTTTATATTATTTTTTTCGTTTGTCATTCTTCTTTAATAACTAGTTTCAATTATTGTTGTTTTTGCATCACCCCAAAGGCTTTCTATATCATAATAATCTCTGATATGTTTTTGGAATACATGAACTACAACATTTACATAATCTAAAAGAATCCATTCAGCATTATCAGCTCCTTCAACATGCCATGGATGGTCTTTTAATTCTTTACTCACTTTTTTCTGGATAGAATTTGAAATGGCGTTTACCTGTGTATTTGAAGTCCCCTCACAAATAATAAAGTAATCACAAACCGTATTTTCTATGTCTCTTAAATCAAGAATGCTTATTTCATTTCCTTTAACATCTTCAATGCTACTTATTATTACTGATATGAGTTGGTCTGTGCTTATATGTTTTTTCGCCATTAATTTGATTTAAATTTGTGCAAAGTTATTATTTTTTTAGTTCTTTATACCTTAAATTAATCATAAGATTCTATAGCGCTATAATAACTATTTAATGCATCTAATCAAACTTAATGCCATCGATTCTACGAACAGCTATTTAAGAATGCTATCTAGCGAAGCTGAGTTAGTTGATTATACAGTGGTTTCGGCAAAATATCAAACCAATGGACGTGGCCAAATGGGGACGATTTGGAGTTCTGAAAACACTAAAAACCTAACAGTGAGTGTATTTAAAGATGTTTCAAAATTATATTTGGAACATCCGTTTTATATAAGTATGGCCACTTCTTTAGCATTGATTAAAACCTTGCAAAGTTTTTCAATACCTAAATTGAGTATAAAATGGCCTAACGACATTTTGTCAGAAGATAAAAAGATTTGTGGTATTTTGATTGAAAATGTCATAAAACAAAATAGTATACGAGCTAGTATTATAGGCGTTGGTTTAAATGTTAATCAAACTAAATTTAAAGGTTTACCTAAGGCAGCTTCTCTTAAATTATTATTAGGAAGTACTTTTAATCTTGATGAAGTACTTTATTCTCTCATTAAATATTTGAAATATTATTTTATGCTTTTGAGAAAAGAAGAATTTGATTTTATAAAACGTGAATATGAATCGTTTCTTTTTAGAAAAAATAAACCCTCAACATTTAAAGATGATGAAGGCTTGATATTTTCTGGAATTATTAAAGGAATTTCTGATTCTGGTAATCTTCAGGTATTAATTGAAGATAACATTGTTAAGGAATTTGATTTAAAAGATGTAGCTCTTTTATACTAGATAGATTTTGGGATACTAGTCACCAATGTCTCTATAAATTTACTTATGGGACCCTTAATCATCATAGCCATCATAGGATTAAAATCACCACTAAATTCCAATTGTACTTCACTTGAGTTTTCATTTAGCTCAACTATATTTCCAGTAAGTGAGAAATCTAATTTGCCACCAGCGGCACCAAGTACAATTTTATTTGGTGAAGAAAGATCCTTTTTTTTAAGTGTAATTTCTGGCATTCCTTTTAATGCAAACAGAAAAGTGTCTTCACTTAAAACTTCGAACTTACTTATATTTTCAGGCATTAACGACTCAAAATTTTTGATATCTGATAAAAAATCAAAGACCTCTTGAGGAGACTTGTCAACGTTTATTTTCGGAGATTCTAAATTCATGGATATTGTTTTTGTATTAAAAGTTTTGTGACTTAATAAAAAGGATGTCATGTCTATCAATGAGCGTTCCATTCACTAGGGTTTGAATTCCAAACTGATAATGTTTCTAATTCTTTTTGTGATATATAATTAGTAGCCAATGCTTGCTCTAGTAAACTTTCATAATTACTCAATGTATGAAGGGTTACGTTTTCTTGTTTAAAATTATCTGTAGCCACATTAAAGCCATATGAAAAAATGGCGACCATACCTTTTACATTAACTTCGGCCTCTTTTAAAGCTTTAACAGCATTTAAACTGCTTTTCCCAGTACTTATTAAATCTTCAACTACTACCACATTTTGGCCTTTTTGAACAAATCCTTCAATTTGATTTTGCCTCCCATGTCCTTTGGCTTCAGGTCTAACATATATAAAAGGTAATCCCAGGTATTCAGCAACCAATATTCCAATACCAATAGCTCCTGTAGCCACGCCAGCTATAACATCTGGTTTACCATAAAGTTTCTCGATTTCTTTTCCCATAATTTCTCTTATATAGGTTCGTATTAGAGGAAAAGACAAAATAATTCTGTTATCACAATAAATTGGTGATTTCCAACCAGAAGCCCATGTAAATGGATCACTGGGACTAAGTTTTATGGCATTAACCTGTAATAAAACTTCAGCGGTTTTTCTAGCAATTTCTTTATTAAAAATCATAACAACAAAATTACATATAAAATTAGTTTTTCATAATAGATGAGAATGATTTAAAATATTTTTTTCAACAATGGTTGAATTGTATTGAAAAATGATATTTTTACGAAATTGTAATTGTTAAATACAAGGCATGTATAAAGTTTTTGTCAATGACAAACCTATAACGTTAACAACTAAAGTTGAACAGGAAACCGATTTTAAGAACTATTTGCTGAATACGGTTCATATTGGAAAAGTAATAAAAGATTTAAATACATCCTCTTTAAAAGAGGTGAGACTTGTTCATAAGGATAAAAATAAATTACTTAAAAAGTTTCTAAAAAAGTTGCCTAATGTTATTGCTGGAGGTGGCAAAGTCTATAATAAAAGAGGTGAGATTTTATTTATTTATAGAAATGATAAATGGGACTTACCAAAAGGAAAAATTGAAGGAAACGAATCTATTGAAGATACGGCCATAAGAGAAGTTACCGAAGAAACCGGTGTTAATGGGTTAGAGATTGTAAAACCTTTGGAAACCACCTATCATATTTTTAAACGTAATGGAAATCACAGAATAAAAATTACGTATTGGTTTGAAATGAAAACCAATTTTGATGGACAGTTATATGCGCAAGAAGGCGAGGGTATAACTAAAGTAGAATGGCTAAATAAAGATAAGACCGCTGCAGCCTTAGAGAATTCTTATGCAAACATTAGGCTGTTAATTTAATCTGTAAACAGGATATTTTAGATAGGCTTTTTCAAAATAGTCGCTTTGTTGATGCAACCAATCTAGTTGTGCATACCAATTATTAGCAAAGTCGAAATCTTTTTCCTTTTTGGTTTCGAAAATTTCTTTTAAATCAGGATTTTTATTGAGTAGTTCTAAAGCTAAATCTTCCCAGACATAAGGTGAAAATCCTTCTTTTTGTTGTAAAATAATGTCAAAGAAATTCCAGTTAAAAAATGAATCCGGAGCTTGTGGTTCCAATGTTTCTAATAGATATCTTATAGCGGATTGATTGGTATTAATTATATAATCACCTTTAGAAAAAGCGATTTCTTCTGTTTTTGCTTTTAAAGTTGTATTGTAATGTAAATAATGACCTTCAAAAGGCGTTTTGACAGTTTCGTAAGAATCAATGGTATAAGTTTCAACAGTTATTGTGGAATCATTTTCAAAACGGTTCATTTCGGCGGCATTCAATTTTAGTAAATCAATAATATCGTACCAACCTTGTGGTATGATGTACGCCTTAGGAATAGTAATGGAGTCAGTTGGTTTGAAATAATTATAATAAGTTACTGGTTTAGTGAAAGGTTTGTCTCTGTTATATTTTAATCTTGGCATTCCCGTAATCTCACTGGTTATCATTTCACCTTCAAAACCTTTAAAATTTAAAGTAGATGTTTTTGTTGAATCGATTGCCCAGTTAAGAGGGTAGGTAGCTCCTACTTTAAAATTATTTGTTGAATCATTTCTTAAGGAAGATATGATTGATTGATCTTCTTCCACGATTTCAATCATACTTTTCATAAGTTCATAAGTGCCATAAACACGCTGTTTATATGGTTTTAGCATATGTGTTTCAACCATCATTCCTAGTGTGTTCCATAAAGTCGTATAACCGGTTGAATATCTTGGATAATCAAAAAACTGACTAAACCCTGTTTCTGGAACTCTGTTAAAAACATTCACATAAGGTGTGATATCCCAATCTTTTTTAGCTAATTTTTGTTCTAATTTGGGCATCATTTCTGTATGAATGTAATCGCCTAAAGTGCCTCCAAGTTTGTTGTGCTGAGTGAATAAATGCGTTAAGGCATATTGGTAATCAGCTCCATTACTTACATGGTTATCAATAAAAACATCGGGATTTACCATATGAAAAATTTGCGTAAATGTTTTGGCGTTTTTCGTATCACATTTTATAAAATCTCTGTTCAAATCATAGTTTCTGGCATTACCCCTAAAGCCATATTCTTTAGGGCCATTTTGGTTGGTTCGGGTTGTTGAGTTTCTATTTAAACTACCGCCAACATTATAAATGGGAATGGTGACTAAAACGGTATTTTTTGGTGTTTCTATAATTCCTGAAGCTAAATCTCTAAATAGCATCATGGTGGCATCAATGCCATCTGATTCGCCAGGATGAATGCCATTATTTATAAGTATGATATTTTTTGTTTTATGAATGGTGTTAAAATTAAATTCATTGTCTGGGTTGTAGGTGATCAAATGTAAGGGCTTCCCAGAATCTGTTTCTCCTATTTCTAGAATGGAAATCTTGCGATATTTTTTCGCTAAGTTTTCATAATATACAATGGTTTCATCATAGGTAGCCGTTTCAAAACCCTTGGATTTTTCAAAGCGGGTTTCAAAATCAAAAGATTCTTTTTTTATTGAAGAATTGCATGATTTTATTAAAATGAGAGCAATAACAACAGAAAATAATTTCATTTCAAATGATTTAGTGGTCTAAATTAAGGAATTATTAAAAATAAAGGCTTGGTCATCTACATATTAACTGTAAATTTGCCCCTTCAAAAAACAGAACCATGACAGAATTTATAAGAAAGCAAACGGCGAACGCTAAAAATGATATTTTAAGTGGACTCACGGTGGCATTAGCGTTAGTGCCAGAGGCAGTTGCTTTTGCGTTTGTAGCAGGTGTTGATCCATTGGTTGGGTTGTATGCCGCTTTTATGATCGGTTTTATTACGGCCGTATTTGGTGGACGTCCAGGGATGATCAGTGGCGCTACTGGTGCCTTGGCCGTGGTTATGGTGGCATTAGTGGCTGAAGGAAATGCGATGGGTGCTGAAGCCGATAATTTAGGACTTTATTATTTGTTTGCTACGGTAATTTTGATGGGAGTGATACAAATGTTAGCTGGGTTTTTAAAACTTGGAAAATTTATTCGTTTAATTCCGCATCCGGTGATGATGGGATTCGTTAATGGTTTGGCGATTGTTATCTTCTTATCGCAACTAAAAATGTTTACGACTTATGAAGATGGAGAGATGGTCTGGATGCAAGGACCAAAACTTTTTATTATGATTGGGCTGGTGATATTAACTATGGGAATCATGCTAGGCTTACCAAAACTAACCAAAAAATTACCTGAAGCATTGATTGCTATTTTAGCAGTTTCGGCCATAGTTATTTTTGGAAAGTTGGATGTGGCAACGGTTGGAAGTTTTATCAGAGATGGTGGTGGTGAAGGCTTAAAAGGAGGTTTGCCACAATTTCAATTTGATATTTTCACTAAAGTGCCTTTTAATTTTCAAACTATCAAATTCATTTTTCCTTATGCCTTAATATTAGCAGCTATAGGACTCATTGAATCATTAATGACACTTAATCTGGTTGATGAACTAACGGAAACTAGAGGCGATACCAACCGCGAATGTTTGGCTCAAGGTGGTGCCAATATTGTTACCGGATTATTTGGTGGTATGGGTGGTTGTGCTATGATTGGTCAATCACTTATTAATATAAAAGGAGGCGGAAGAGGAAGATTATCAGGTGTTTTGGCCGCTTTAGCGTTATTAGTTTTTATATTATTTGCATCTGGACTTATTGAACAAGTACCCATTGCGGCATTAGTAGGGGTGATGTTTATGGTGGTAATAGGTACGTTTGCCTGGAGTAGTTTTAGAATATTAAATAAAATTCCTGTAAGTGATGTGATTGTATTGGTGGCCGTTTCGGCGTTAACAGTTATGTTCGATTTGGCGATTGCAGTTATTTCTGGAGTAATTATGAGTGCCTTAGTTTTTTCATGGGAAAATGCCAAACGTATTAGAGCTCGTAAACGAATGCGTGAAGATGGTACTAAAGTTTATGAAATATGGGGGCCCTTGTTTTTTGGCTCCATTATAGCGTTTAATGAAAAGTTTGATGTAAAAAATGATCCAGAAAATGTTGAGATTGACTTTGTGGAATCCCGCATCAGTGATCATTCAGCTATAGAAGCTATTTTCAATCTAGTAAATAAATATGAAGCTGAAGGCAAAAGAATAAAGTTGAAACACTTAAGTGAAGATTGTAAAATATTACTTTACAAATCGAGTACTAAGTTTCATGAAGTCATTGAAGAAAACATTGATGATCCACGCTATCATTTAGCTGAAAACCCTGAAGCGTTTACAAAAGGGTTGGGAGCGTATGAACTTTAGATTATTTTACTCGAACACTATCAGGAACTAAAACGGTATAATCACCATGGTTCCTGATCACATCTCTCACAATACTAGAGCTTATAAAAGAGGTTCGTGCAGAGGTTAGTAAAAAAACGGTTTCTATTTTTGAAAGCTGCCTATTGGTGTGTGCTATGGCTTTTTCAAACTCAAAATCAGCTGGATTTCTTAAGCCACGTAAAATAAAAGGCACTTTTATTTCTTTACAAAATTGAACGGTTAAGCCCTTATAAGTCACCACTTTAACCTTTGGTTCGTCTTTAAAAGTGTTTTCAATGAAATGTTTCCGTTCTTCTACAGAAAACATGTAGTTTTTATCTGCATTGATGCCAATAGCTACAATCACTTCATCAAACAATACCACACCACGTTTAATAATATCAACATGACCTAAGGTTAAGGGATCAAAAGATCCCGGAAAAAGTGCTTTCTTCATAATTTAAAATTACGATTTTTATTTTAAAGCTTCTTCAATAGCATTATCAAATAATTCACTAAGACTTATACCAGCACATGCGGCTTGCTGCGGTAATATAC
>JAHENA010000053.1 GCA_024643405.1 Flavobacteriales bacterium
CAAGATATTACTGACCGTAAAAAGATTGAAATAGATTTAAAAGCCGCTAAAGACTTTTCTGAAGGTCTCATTTTAACAATGGCTGAAGGTTTAGCAATTGTAGATTTGGATGGCTTTTCTTTAGATGTAAATAAGGCACTTTGTGAAATGACCGGGTTTACCAAAGAAGAACTGGTTGGGGTTCATGCCCCTTTTCCTTATTGGCCAAGTGAGTATTATAAAGAAATAAATTCAGCTTTTGAAAAAACCATTAAAGGAGAAGAAAATCGCTTTAATTTAACTTTTAGGCATAAAAATGGGGAGCGGTTTCCTGTTTCACTTTGTGCAAAACCCCTTAAAGATAAAGATGATAAGACGGTTGCTTTTTTTGCCACTGTACAGGACCTAACAGAGCAAATTAAAGCAGAGAATAAATTACGCCAAGCGAATGAATTTTCATCAGGACTCATAGAGTCAATGCATGAAGGATTGTTGGTTTTTAATAAGGAATTAGAGGTCCTTAGTGTTAACCCTGCATTGTGTGAAATGACAGGTTTTACTAAAGTTGAGATAATAGGAAAAAAGGTGCCATTACCATTTAATCCTCCGGAAGATAAAAAAATACATGAGGTACGTACTAAAAAACTATTAAAAGGAAAATTAAAGGGTAATTACGAAAGTGTTTATATGCACAAGGATGGTCATCGATTTCCTGTGTATGTTATAGTTTCAAATCTTTATGATTCAAAAGGAAAATTAAAGGCCTTTTTTGCCACCGTTCAAGATATTACTGAACGCAAAAAAGCTGAATTGGAGTTAAAATTAGCAAAAGAATTTACAGACAGGCTAGTCATGTCTATGCAAGAAGGTTTAATTATTGTAAATCTGGAAGGTAAAATAATACTGGTAAATAATTCAACCTGTAATATTCTAGGTTATTCAAAAGATGAACTTGTTGGGCTTAAATTGCCTTATCCATTTGCAAAACCAGAAGATTTTGAAAAAATATCAAAAACAAATAAAAAAGTTGCTAAAGGTGAATCGCATTCTTTTCAATTTGAATTTATCAGAAAAAATGGTGAGAAGTTTTTAGCCTCATTTTTAACAGGAAATATAACTAATGATAAAGGAAAGGTTATCGCTTTATTTGGAACTATGAAGGATGTTTCTGAAGAAAACAAGGTTAAAAAAGCTTTAGAAGAAAACGCTATCAAATCAACCCAAAAGAAAAATGTTATTTTAGAATTAGCAAGTCTTGTGGGGTATGATTTTAAGACATCTTTAAAGAAAATCACGCAATTAGCTGCCGAAACATTACATGTTGAAAGAGTCAGTGTATGGAGTTTTAATGACGATAAAAGTCAAATATTTTGTGAAAAATTATTCATTTTAAATGAAAAAGCACACGAAGAAATTCTAACCTTAAAAAATTATGATAATCCAAATTACTTTAAAGCTTTAAATAAAAAACAAATAATTCTTGTTAAAGATGCTCAAAACGATAGTGTCACCAAAAAATTCGCAAAAGATTATCTCATTCCGAATAATATTACATCACTGATGGATGTATTTATTAATAGTACAAATGGTTATTATGGCATTATTTGTTTTGAACATGTTGGAAATTCACTGAGAGATTGGTCTGCAGAAGATCAGGAATTTGCTACTTCCATTGCAAATATTGTTTCTTTAATGGTTGAAAGCACGGAACGTAAACTGGCAGAACATAAAATAATTCAGGCAAACCAAGAGTTGTCAAAAGCAAATATTGAGTTAAACACTTTAAGAAATCAGTTAGAACAAGAAAATATTTATTTAAGAAATGAGCTTGATTTAGTGTTTAACTATGAAGAAATGGTTTATGGCAGTGCAGAATTTAGCAATGTACTTTCTGAGGTTGAAAAAGTGGCTTCAACAAATGCCACGGTATTATTGTTAGGTGAGTCCGGAACTGGAAAAGAATTATTAGCCAGAGCAGTTCATAACATAAGTTTGCGCAGGAATAAACCCTTAATTAAGGTCAATTGCTCTGCCATACCTAGGGAACTTTTAGAAAGTGAGTTGTTTGGCCATAAAAAAGGCTCGTTTACAGGGGCATTTAATGATAAAATTGGAAAATTTGAATTAGCAGATGGCGGAACATTATTTTTAGATGAGATAGGTGAACTTCCACTAGATATGCAGCCAAAAATTTTAAGATTTTTACAGGAAGGTGAAATTGAAGTTGTTGGAGGTGCAGGCGTAAGAAAATTAGATGTTAGAGTTATTGCTGCTACCAACCGAAATCTTAAAGAAGAGATAGAAAAAAAACAATTTAGAGAAGATTTGTATTTTCGCTTAAATGTTTTTCCTATTCTAATTCCCCCATTAAAAGATCGAGTAGAGGATATACCGCTGTTAGTTGAACATTTTGTGGATAAGTTTAATAAGGCTTACGCAAAAAATATCAAATATATTTCTGATTCTGCAATGGCGAAATTAAAAGCATATGATTGGCCAGGTAATGTGAGAGAACTTGAAAATTTAATTGAAAGAGCTTCTATTTTGTCAAATAACGAAACCTTAGTAATTCCTGGGTTTGAAACTGAACCACAAAAGGCTAAACTCTCCATTAAAAAGACAAAAAACTTATCATTAGATTCTGTTCAACGCCATCACATTGTAAGTGTATTAGAACAGTGCAATTGGAAAATATCAGGCCCAAATGGGGCTTGCAAATTATTAGGCTTAAAGCCTAGCACTCTACGTGATAAAATGTCTAAATTAGAAATTAAAAGACCGTAAGACACACGGAATACCGTGTATTTTCATATTGCTAGCAAGTTGATTAACGCAATACCGTGACTTTATTTATATTCACTTAATTTTTAATTAATTTTAAAGTCCTGAATATCAAATATATATCATTTTTATTTTAATGATTTAATGTATTGGCACATCAATTGACATTGGTTTATCAAATGATCATTAATGAATAACTTGATTGAATTTGACGGTATTAAATTTTGGGTTGACCAAAATATTATTTACTGTGAATTACATAAGGATTTTGATTTTCCGTCTCTAAAGGGTGGGATTTCGGAAATTTTTGATAATGCCATTACAACGCTGTCTAATGGAAAATATTTTCCAATTCTTATTAACCTAAAAGAATTAGGGAATATTGATTGTATAAAATTATTTAAGTTTTTTTCTCAAAACACATTAATTAATACCTCTGTTCTTTCAAAGGCTTATGTTGTTAGAACAATTGGCTTAAAGTCTCTGTTAACAATTTACGCCTTCGTTTTCAGCAATGTTGTTCCTAATAAAATTTATAATGACATGGATATGGCAATCATTAATTGTAATGAAAAATATATGCTGTTTAATGTTGCAAATTAAAACGAATATTATGGAAGAAATGATTATTTATGAACATGCATCCTTTTGGACAGATAGTTCTGGAGTTATCTTCTGTAAGTTTAAAAGCTTAAACGCTCATAATAAATTAGATTATAAAATCGCAGAATTATACATTGAAGCCATTTCTAAATTATCCAATGGTGTTCCTATGCCGTTGCTCATAGATTTAAGAGATACCAAAGGTACTTTTTCAATAGCAGCTGCTCAATTACTTGCAAATAGTTTCAATAATCTTTCATTAATTATTTCTGAAGCCTATGTTGTTAATTCCCTCTCAATAAATTTATTAATTCGATCATATAAAAGATTATATGACACCAGTATTCCATATGCCGTTTTTGATGATATGTCTACTGCAGAAAAATATTGTTTAGAATTTAAAAATTGAAGTATGGAAGCCCTTAAACATTATTGGTCAGACAATCTAGAGGAGAGTTTACAGAATATTCTGAAAGCCAATGCTATTTATTCCATTACGGATACATTTGGCAGAATTGAATATGCTAATGAGAATTATTGTAAAATTCTAGGACATAATGCTAACCATTTAATTGGCGAAGCCCATGAATTATTAAAATCAGAATTGCATTCTTCTTTTAAATATAAAAATTTATGGAAAACAATTAAACAAGGAAAGGAATGGCGCGGTGTTTTAAATGACCAATCAAAGGATGGAACATCATTTTGGTTAGACACCACTATTATTCCAATAAAAGATTATAATGACAATAGTTTTAAATTCTTAAGCATTTATGATGACATCACCAAATACGAAAATGAAATTGAAAATCTGAAGAAAGAAGAAGCTATATTCAGATTAATATATGATTCAATGAAAATTGGAATTATTGTGGTCACTGATCATAATGGCAACATAATAAAATGGAACAAAGGTGCCGAAAATACTTTTGGTTATTCTGAATTAGAAATTCTTGGAAAACCGATGTCCGTTTTAATGGCTAAAAAGTATAAGAAAGCTAATATTTCTGAATTTTTAAAATTGTTAAAAAGGTATAGAAAGCTTCAATATCAGGAGTCACTTGAATTAAAATGTTTAAATAAGGATGGTGTTGAATTTCCGGTTGAATTTGTTATAAGCGACTGGAATATGGATGGTAACGGATTTTATGTTACAAAGATGTTAGATATCACAAAACGCAAAGCGTTTCAAAATAGATTAAAGCAAAAAACAAAGGAACTTGAGTTATTTCTATATCGCTCTTCACATGACCTAAAGGCCCCATTTTCTTCAGCAAAAGGGATCATTAATTTAATTAAAGAAGAGCAGTCTGTTGATAAAATACAGGTTTTAACAGACATGTTAGAAAAAACGATTGACAATGCTAAAGTTTTGTCTGATGACCTTAGCAGTGCTTCACTTATTTCGACTCAAATAAATGAATTAAAAGTTATTGATTTTTCTACTATTATAGATAACGTATTAAAGATGCTTCACGGGTATCAAAAATTTGATAATATTAAATTTAATATAGAGATACAAAACACCTATAGTTTTATTGCTAATCCTGATTTGATTTTTTCGGTATTTCAAAATTTAATTCAAAATGCCATAAGATATTCATTACTTCCAACAGAAAGTTATGTGCCTTACATCGATATAAAAGTGACAACCTTAGAAGATGAAATCATTATAATGATATGTGATAATGGACAAGGAATTGATAAAAAGGAATTTCAGAAAATATTTGAATTATACTATAAAGCTGAACTTGAATTTAGTTCTGGATCTACTGGTTTAGGACTCTATATTGTTAAAAATATAATTGAGAGTTTAAATGGAAAAATCAAAGTTGAAAGTCAAATTAATAAAGGTGCATGTTTCATAATTAATTTACCCAATACAATTTAAAAATAGGATGTCAAAATGAAGAGGAATTTTATGTTGATTGATGACAGTAAAATTGATTTGTTTATCAATCAAAAAAATATAGAAAAATTAGCTATTAAATCAAATGTTAAAACATTTATAAGCGCAAAGGCTGCTTATGAATATTTAGACAATTTAAATAATCAACCTAATGCACAAATGATGTTTATTCCAGATATTATTTTATTAGACATCAATATGCCTGAAATGAATGGCTTTCAATTTCTAAATGCATTTAGTGGATTGAATAACAAAAAAATAAGCCATACAAAAATTTACATGTTATCTTCTTCAACTCATTTAAAAGATATTGATGAAGCCGGACAATACAAGACATGCCATGGATTTATTTCAAAACCATTAACAATTAAAAGTCTTGAAAAAATCATATTTGATTTCAAACCATTTTTGAACACTTATGATTTTCTCGAAGAAGATATTAATCCGCCAAATTTTTATAATGACCAAACAGAATCTTTAATAATATAATTATATAAAAAATATTTGAAAATACCCTAATTCCACACATAAACCCGCAAATAAGGCCTCATTCATTGTGTTTTTGAGAGAGTGATGCAATGACCTTGAAGTTTTATTATTTTACACTTCATTAATTAATAGCAATTTGGGTTTTGTGTGGAATTTTTCATTTCATTCTTTGCATTTTGATTGATTTATATCATTGCCATTAGCTTAATTATCAGATAATTTTAATGTATTAAATCTAATTATCATGAAAAGCTTATTGTGTCTATTGACAATAATATTATTACTCAATTGTTCATCCACAAAATTAATAGATAGTTGGGTCGATCAGGAATCAGAGCATTTTACTCCTAAAAAAATATTGGTTGTTGGTATCACTGACAATTTAACGGCAAGAAAGATATTTGAGGGGCAATTAACATCAGAACTTAAAAGCAGAAACATTAATGCCGTTGAAAGTTTTGAGGTGTTTAAAACCACTTTTACAAGTGTCAAACAAACAGAAGATAATATTGAAAAAGAAGTCGCGAGGCTTTCTGAGAATGGGTTTGATGCCATTTTGATTTCAGCAGTAAAAGGTGTTAATCAAAAAACGGTTTATTCTGCAGACGTTTATAGATCAGACCATTATTGGAGACGTTTTGGACGTTATTATTATTTGTATCAAGACGTCTATTTTGATCCTGGTTATTATGAAAAATATAATATTTACAATATCGAGGCATCCTTATTTGATTTAAAAAATTATGAAGATAAATCTTTGATCTGGGTAGCTTCTTATAATATTATTGACCCGAAATCAATAAATACAACAGTTAAAGATTATGTAAAAGCTATTATTAGAACTTTAGAAAAAGAGACCATTATTCCTTCCATAATTAAAAAATAAAAATGAAAGTACTTGTATACAGTTCGAAGAATTTTGAAATTCCTTATCTGGAAGATGCTAATAAAGGGAAGCACAAGCTAACTTTTATAAAGGAATCCTTATCATCAGAAACGGCCATGAAAGCGGTGGGTTTTCATGCTATTTCTGTATTTTCAAGCGATATTTTATCAAATACTGTTTTGGAAAAATTGAAGGATTTTGGTGTAAAATATATTACACTCAGATCAGTAGGGCATGACAATGTCAATCTTTTTACAGCGCAAAGCTTAGGAATTAAAGTTGCAAATGTTCCGGCCTATTCTCCCAATGCTATTGCAGAACATGCGGTTGCCATTTTATTAGCTTTAAACAGAAAATTGATACCCTCAAATCAGCGATTCAAACAGTTTAATTTTAATATAGATAATTTAATAGGTTTTGATTTAAAAAACAAAACAATAGGCATTCTTGGTACTGGAAAAATAGGTTCTGTAATGGCCCGAATCATGCATGGTTTTGGTTGCCAATTATTTGGGTTTGACATCAAGGAAAATAAAAAATTGATTACTGATTATGAATTGGAATACGTTTCACTTGAAGAATTGTGCAAAGCGGCAGATGTCATTTCAATTCACTTGCCTTTAAACACAGAAACCCATCATTTAATTGACAAAACATTAATTGATTTAATGAAACCCAATGCACTTATTGTCAATACTGCCCGAGGCGCAATAATTAATACTAAAGATGTAATGGATGCTTTAGTTAAAGAACAAATTTTTGGGCTTGCAATGGATGTTTATGAGCATGAAAGGGATTTGTTTTTCAATGATTACTCACAAGAAATTCCAAAGGATGATATGCTTATAAAGTTAAATGCCTTACCAAATGTACTTATGACTGGTCATCATGCCTTTTTAACAGAAGAAGCTCTGACGAGTATAGCTGACACCACTGTTTACAATTTAGATCGCTGGAGTGAGGGTAAGGAAACTAAAAATGAACTCCATTTTAAAGTTTTAAAATCAATATTTTAACTTATACAATATAAAATCGGCCCTGTTTTTAAATATACAAGGCCGTTTCTTTATGCATATAAAAGTTTATTTAAATAGTTTAAGCAGTTGCTTCATCTTTTGATTTTTTTTCAATTATTTTTTCAATAATGTCCGGCACTTTTTCAAAAGCTGCGGCCAAACCATGAATTTTTCCTGTTGGAATAAATGAAATTTCTGCGCCCTTTGTTACTAAGAAACCTATAGGTTCAATCCCAATTCCGGCACCGGCACCAACGCCTTGACCTTTTTGGGTTTTAGATTTAGTTTCAATACCTTCACCGCCTCCAGATCCAAATCCCATACCTACTTTTATTACAGGTACGCATTTAAATTGTCCGAGTTCAAATTGAGATCCTACAACTGTTTCTGTTTTTGCTTCTGTTTTAATAAAGTCGGTTACTTTATTTAATAATTCTTCAAAATGTAAATCCATAATTTAAAAATTTAAAAGTTAATAATATGATCTTAATATATGTATTGGTTTGTTCTCCATCACCAAAATAAATTCATTCTGATTGTGGAAATTGATGGAATAATGTCCGTTATTATAATTTAGAAACACAAAGAAGGGATATAATTTGGCGTTTAAAATACAATTTCCAGTATCGATATTAATAAGGATTTTTTTTATCTTAAACGTTTTTATAACGCGAATGATTTTGTTAAAAGGGATATGTTTTTTTTGTTTTTCCAATTTAAGTTTATTCGTATTTTTAGCTTTTTTAAAATGTTTGGTTTTTAAAGGATAGAAATAGAAGTTAAAAAAAAGTATATTAATCCTTATTCTAAAAATCTCCTTTTCATGTTTTTCAAAATCTATTTTAAAAACACCTTTTAGCTGTAAATAATATTGATTGGATGTTGTATCTATACAGATTATTATTGGTAAGAATAATAGACCCAATATAAGTGATATAAGTAGGATTAGAAGAAAAGGAATAACCATGTTCAAATTTTTGTTAAAATAGGTATTAGCACCTATTTAAAGCAATGATATCCATCAGCCTAACCAAATCTAATATGTATTAATCACAACTCTTTCTTGTTGTTATAAATATCTTTTAAAACCACTTTTTTACCTAATGAATCCTTGATATTTAACTCATACCTTATGGTGATTTTTGTGCCTATTGGTGCGTAATAATAAATAATCCAGGCATCAGATTCTTTTGTTCCAATACAGCCGTTAGAATAGGCTTTCTGAAGCGTAATAGGGTTAGTGGTGGCATGAATTAATTGACCATTTCTAATCCCATTAATTTCAGTTTCTAAAAATGGTACTTGAGGCATTGCAGTTATTCTGTTATCATCTCTTTTGGTAACAAAATATTGCTGACCATCAACAGGATTGTAAAAGTCAGGATTCCGAACATGATTTATAATAAAACCACTACCTGTCTTAGTCTTTAAATCCATAATTCTGTCGGCCATTTTTAAATATTTCATTTCTGGGCGACCTACTCTAATGGGGAATTTGTAAAGTTCCTTTGAACCTTCTATAATACTAAGCTTATACTCAGGAATGTTTATATCTAAATATGTTTTTTTGAATGCCTGAAGTATTTCATGTGCTTTTATAGAATCCGGTAAAACAATGAAGTCACCTTTTCTAAATACAATCATTTTTTTTTGATTATATACAAATGAATCTTTCGATTTCATAATATAATAATCTGTATTTTTTAATTTTTCAATAATCCATGGGTTAGCTCTAACCAAAAGGTGTTCACTTAAATCATAAGATGTCAAAGCATTATATTTTGTAACAATTGAGTCAATAAATTGAAAATAGTTCTCTATTGTTACCGGTTTTTCAATAACCACAGAATCCAATTCAATCGTTTTATCTACTATTTTATTGTCTTGAATATTATGGAACGCAAAGAAATTCTGACTATTCTGTGTATGGTTAAATTTGATGAAAACTAACAAGATAATCACCAAAATTAATGAGGGAATAGATTTTGACAACATCTTGTTAGTTTTGTTGATTAATTTTTTATTAGCTCATTTAAAATGGCATCCTTATCTAATTTTTTAGTGCAGAAAAACCAATCCTCACAAGTTATTCCATTTTTAGTAGTCATGCGTTCTTCAGCAACGCCGCATGAACCGGCAGGTGAGATAATAACATCATCTCCAGGTTTCCAATCAGCTGGTGTTGCCACTGCAAATTTATCAGAAGTTTGCATCGCAATTAAAGCCCTGTAAAGCTCATCAAAATTCCTACCTAAACTAAGTGGATAATAAATTAAGGCTCTTACTATCCCTTTTGGATCCACAAAAAACACTGCTCTTACGGCTTGTGTTTTACTTTCGCCAGGTTGAATCATACCATATTTTTTGGCAATTTCCATTGAAATATCTTCTATTAATGGGAATTTTACCTCAATGTTTTTCATTCCTTTGAATGTGATTTTTTCTTTTATGGTTCTTAACCAGGCAATATGACTATATAAGCCATCAATGGACAGTCCTATCAGTTTGCAATTTGCTTTGGCAAACTTAGATTCTAAACTTGCAAATGTTATAAATTCTGAGGTGCAAACAGGCGTAAAATCAGCAGGATGACTAAATAAGATCACCCATTTACCTTTGTAATCTCCAGGAAAATTGACCGTGCCCTGAGTAGTCACAGCCTTAAATTCAGGCGCTTTATCTCCAATTCTTGGAATTGAAATTACTTTTTCTTGTTCTTGAAGTGTTTCCATATGTATTTAATTTTTGTTTTGATTAACAGCACAATTCAAATATGATTTTGCTCTTTTAAATAAATTATTTTTATCACCAAATGGTGGGTAACCAATTTTTGAAAGTGTTTTTTTTACTTGAATAACGTCTGCTGCTGCTTCATGTTCAAAGGTTACAGTAGCATATTGATGTTTAACAGAAACATTAGAAATATGTTTAAGTTTAGAGAGCATTTTTAAAATGATTGAATCACAATATTCGCATTTTAAGTTTTGTATATATAGTGTGGTTTTCATAAGACCATTTTTAATTAGGTCTTTAAAAGTAATTTTTGAAGAAAATATTTCAAATGATTAGAATCAATTCGAACTAATTTTTATTGAAAGTATTTTTAGTTTCAGATATTCTGAATAAAAAAAGTCGAAAGGAAATTTCGACTTTTAAATTATCACAATACTCTCTTTTTATTTAAAAATTTGTTTTCAGGAGGTTACTTTAATAAAAACAATTCTGAGAGTTACTGGAATGCCTTCAATTTCTTCTGAATATTCTGCAATCATTTTATTATTCTCAAATGTTATTTTAATTTCTCCTTCTACTCCTATACCGTAAATTTTATAAAGTGATACTCCAATATTTTTCCACATACCTGTTTTTAAAGGAAGTTCAATACATTCTGTTTGCTCATTATTTTCCAAAAATGCGATTTCTTCAAAAAAACCATCTTCAAAAAATGCAACACTACCCATTTTCTCGCATGCTGTGAGTTCTATTTCTAATGGAACAATAAATGCTTGATCTTGTTTCCATTTCCCAATAATTTTATCTGGAACAAAGGTCTTTTCAGAAATAAAGACCGCTTTAAATGAATAGGTGTTCCCATCATTAATTTCAGAATACTCTGCTATCATTTTCCCTTCTTGAAAAGTAACTTTAATAGCTACAGTATTTAAACCGGACATGGTATAGGTAGAATTACCCAAGTTTTTCCAAGTCCCATTGAATACATCATAGAGAACGCATTCCGTATCTGTATCATTATAGGAATAGTCATTTTCTACATATGTGCCATCTTCAAAGACCTCAATAGTCATCTTTTTTTCACATTCAGAAATTTGTAGATCGTCATTATTAATAAATAACTGACTTAATCGCCATTTTCCTACTATTTTTTCTTCATTTTGAATCTCATCGCTATCACTGGAGCTGCAAGATTTTAAACTAATTGTAACAATTAGAATACTGATCAATACCAATAATTTTTTCACAACTTTTAATTTAATTGATTCCTATTAAAATTATTGATGGAGCAGCAATTTTGAAATGATGATTATCAATATCCAAGAAGAATTAAACAGTATTCAATAATCATTAACTTTATTTTCCCAATAATTTTAAGAGGCACTAGTGAGGAAAAACTTTATAATATCAGCCGTTGATACAATACCCACCAGTTTATCATTTTCAAGGATGGGAATGGCATGATAATTACCTTCAGATAACACTTGGGCTGCTTGTTCAACAGAAGCATTTGATTTTAAGGAAAATGGTTTTGACGTCATGATATCTTTAACTTTTAGCTCTTTATAAATCTTATAATCGTCATCCATACCGCCACCAGCGATGTTATACATAAAATCTACTAAGCTTATCATGCCTACTAATCTCTCGTTTTTCAATACTGGAATGTGATGATGAAAATTCTTTTTTTCATAAATATGTTTAACATCTATAAGTTGTTGTTCTGGTGAAACACATACCACGTTTTTTGTCATTAAAGTTGTTATTGGATGGGATTTCATGGCTTAAAGTTTTTGTTTTATAATACACCTAAAAATAAAGCATTAGAATGCCTTTCTAAATGATTTTAATCATTTAGAACCAGCATATTTAATAATATATTTAGTATTAGATTAAGCTAAATGTTCAGGTTATGAAAACTAAAACAATATTGGAGTTACTAACTTTAAGTTCTAGCATTTATTTTTTAGCCAGAGACACTCATTTTTTAGATAAAATAAATGAGCTTTCAGAAAAAGGGAAAGAAAACATTAATAAAATGATGTCTGAACCCGAGTTGGATGAAAATGGCAATGAAATTGAATTTGTAGATAAAATTATTTTAAAAACGAATGAACTTAAGGAAGAGCTCTATGATGAAATAGAAGAATTGGTTGCCAAATTTTACAAAAAAATAAATGTAGCTCATTTAGATGACATCAAGGCTTTAAATGAAAAAATAGAAAAACTTGATAAAATGGTTGCTTTATTAGAAGCAAGACTAAACAAATTGGAAGCTTAAAATATGGGCATTCTTACTGATATTCGCAAAAGAATTAAATCTATCTCTAGATATAATCAAATTCTAAGAGTATTACTAAAATATGGCTTTGAAGATTTGGTTAATTATCTCGAGGAAAATAAACAATATACCTTCATTCATAAATTTATTCCGTCTTCTACAAGAAAAGCCGTTACTAAATATAGTAAATGGGCAAAAATGAGATTGGTATGCGAAGAGTTAGGTCCTACATTTGTAAAATTTGGCCAAATTTTAAGTAATAGACCAGATTTAGTGCCATTAGCCTTAACCTTTGAGTTAGAAAAATTGCAAGACAACGTTCCACCTATGTCAGAATTGCTTGCAAAAGAAGTGGTTGAAACAGAGTTAAAAGATAAAGTAGAAACCTTATTTGCATGGTTTGAACCAATTCCTTTTGCCTCTGCATCCATGGCTCAAGTGCATAAGGTAACCTTACACAGTGGTGAACGTATAGCCTTAAAAATTCAACGTGCCGGGATATATGATGTTATTACAGAGGATTTAAAAGTGATGTATAAAATCGCACATGTATTAGAAAAACGGATACCCTCAATAAAAAGCTTTGATCCGATTGGACTGGTTAAAAATTTTGAAAATTCTATACTAAAGGAGCTAGATTTTATTCACGAGTCTATCAATGTTCAACGATTTTATAATAATCTTAAAAACGATGAGACACTTGAACAATTCGCCCATGCACCTAAAGTGTATCAAAAATATACTACCTCAAAAGTATTAGCTTTAGAATTTATTTCAGGAATTAAAATTGATAGAATATTAGATTTAAAGGAAAAAAAATATGATACGGATGTTATAGCCAGACGGCTTGCCATCAGTTATTTTAAACAAATCTTTGAATATGGTTTCTTTCATGCCGATCCGCACCCTGGGAATTTATTAGTGCTCCCTAATAGCCATATATGCTATCTGGATTTTGGTATGATGGGAAGTATGTTACCTAGAGATATTTCTATTTTCGGAAGGTTATTTATTGCAATCACAAATAAGGATATTAAAAAAATAATTAAAGCGCTACAACAACTTTCCAATAATGCACCGATTACCAACATGAGAGATTTAGAGTTTGATATCAATGAATTTCTGGAAAAATATTATGTAAGAGATATTCATGATAATGAAATGAGCACTATTTTATTGGAGCTAAAAGATATTATTATTGCGCATGGACTGAAAGTGCCTACTTATTTTTTCCTTTTTGCCCGTTCTTTGGTCACTATTGAAGGCGTTATAGAAAAACTAGATCCAAACTTAGAGCAATTTGAAATTGTTAAACCATATCTAAAAAAAAGCGCCTCTCAAAAATACAATCCAATAATTATTGGAAAAAAAGTGGCAAATTCATTATTAGAACTTACCAATTATATGGAAGAGTTCCCTTCAGATTTAAAAAATGCCATACGCAAAATAAATTCGGGAAAAATAAAAGTAGATTTAACGCATCAAGGTATTGATCCAATGGTTCATACCTTACAAAGAATAACGAAACAATTGATTGCTGCTTCCATAATGGTAGCTTTGATAGTCTCTGCTTCCTTATTTATAATATTTGAAATTAAGCCGCTATTAAAAGGTATTTCTATAATAGGTATGACTAGTTTTACACTAGCTGTATTTTTAGGATTTGGTATGCTTTCGAATATTAAAAAAGGAGATTATGATTATTAAATTTAATTAATCACTAAACGTGTTTAAAAAGAAAAAGTACAATGAAAATTGTACTTTTTTTACTTTAACTTGAATTCTTTAAGCTTTTGAAAAAGCTTTCTTGAAATGATCAAATGCTTCTGAAATCTCATTTTGAAAATGTTCCAGTTTTGTTTCTTCTTTTTTCTTAGCGTATTTACCTTTAAACTTATCAATAAAAGAATTAAACTCTTGCTTTCCTTTTTCAAAAGTGTCTGTAGCTTTTCCTTTATCTTTGCTGAATTTTTGTTCTAAAATTTCCAGCTGAATTTTAAATTGCTCAATTTCAATGAGTGTAAAAGCATACATTCTATTTAAAGTTTCATTTGATTTAATTTTTGATTCAATATCACGTAAGGTTGTTAGCAATTGTTTTTTTTGTTTTTTAAAAATCTCTTTTGTTTCTGCTTTACCTAATGCCAATTGCACTCTAAGTTCATCAAATTTGGTATTTAGTTCTTCAATTTTTTCCTTAATACCTTCAATTTTAAATTCACTTTCATGAATAAAATGGTTAAATTTCTTTTTAACCTCTTCATATTTATCTTGAGCTTCTGCTTTACCTAATGCTGCTTTTACTTGAAATTCTTCTAACTCAACAGCTGTTTTTCTTAGCGCTCCAATAATTTTATCTACAAATTCAATATCCTTACTATTTTTCATGATTATAAGATTTATGATGTTATTAAATCTATAAACAAAACTTAAAATACTAAATGATAATCATCAATATTCAATAGTTTTAATCTAAAAAATTCTTGTTGGCTTCTATAGCATTTTTTGCCGCCTCATAGCCCATCTGGAATATCTTGTCAATATGCTTTTTGTCAAATACGCCATATTTGCTTAATCCTTCTGGGGCTACCACCAAATCACAATCATTAAATTTTTTTTGATCTTCTCTGACAGATTTAATTGAATAGGCCCTTTCAATGACATTGTGGGAATATTTTAAATCTTTGAAATTTATGGAATCCAGGTTATTTGCATAAACACCAATAATTTTATCGCATGTTGGTTGTAATAACTCCACTGGAAAATTATTAAGTGAACCACCATCTATATAGTAATTATCATTAAGTTTTACGGGTGTAAATACCCCGGGAATGGCTGCGGAGGCGAGTATGGACCTGATAAGTTCTCCGTGATTAAAAACTTCTAACCGACCATTTAGTATATTGGTAGATGTGATGCTCAATTCTTTTTTTAAAAAGGAAAAATCATCATTTTTTAAGTATTTTTTAAAATCTGAATAGAATTTTTCGGTATCGATAAAACCAGGTTTATTTAAAGCAAATTTTTTAATATCTAGGATATTAATTTCTTTATAAAACTTTAAAATTTCTTCCCATGGATAGCCGTACGCATAAAAGGCACCTACAATAGCACCGGCACTGGTACCCGCAATGTGAGTTGGAAAAATATTATTTTCTTCAAGAGCTTTTATAGCTCCTATATGAACGGCACCGCGCATGCCTCCACCTGATAATACCAGTCCAATTTTCATTGTTTTTGAATAATTAAGTAATAAAGGTAGTTGAATTTATTAGGTTTAATCATGATTTAAGTCAACAATTTCCGGCCTAAAACCGCTCTTATTATTTTCAACTTTCAACCTTCTTTTTGTTATAATTGTAAAATTAGTAAATTTTTAAGATTCTTATTTTTAATAGACTATGGTTTTGTTTTAGACCTTTTTCATGATGATTAATATCATTTCTAAAAATGCATAGTTGCAGTATATTTAATTAATGTGCATGTTATGTTTATTTCATCTAAAATAGAATCCTTTTTTATTGAGATTGGTGAACTTACTTTTTTTGCTCATCGATTTTTTAAAGAAGTTTTTAGTAAGCCTTTTGAGTTTAAAGAACTTTTAAGACAATGCTATTATATAGGCAATAAATCTTTATTTCTAGTAGCAACAACAGGTTTCATTATTGGTTTGGTTATGACTTTACAAACAAGACCTACACTTGAAGAGTTTGGGGCAGAATCATGGATGCCTTCAATGGTAAGTATTTCCATAATAAGAGAAATAGGACCCGTAATTATTGCTTTGACTTTTGCCGGAAGAATAGCCTCTGGTATTGGTGCTGAATTAGGTTCAATGCGTGTTACTGAACAAATTGATGCTATGGAAGTTTCTGGCACCAATCCTTTTAAATATTTGGTGGTAACCAGAGTTTTAGCGGCCACTTTAATGCTTCCAATTTTAGTCTTAATGGGTGATGCCATTGCTCTTTATGGCTCTTATATTATTGAAAACATAAAAGGTGAAGTTTCATTCTTATTGTATTTTAATAAAGTCTTTGATGCGCTTCAATTTGGCGATATAATTCCGGCTATTATTAAAACCTATTTCTTTGGATTTGCTATAGGACTTGTAGGATGTTTTAAAGGGTATTACTGCGATAAAGGTACTGTTGGTGTTGGGCTTGCTGCAAATTCAGCAGTGGTATTCGCTTCTATGTTGTTATTTATTATTGACTTTATTGCTGTTTTTATAACTGACATTTTTGTAGAAATATAAGTATGAATCAAAACCACAACATATCACAAAATAATAAAGCTTTAAGCACAAAGGACCTTATGCTTGAAATAAAAGATTTGCGAAAAAGCTTTGGTGACAACCAAGTGCTTAATGGTTTTAATTTACGCCTATATGAAGGTGAAAATTTAGTGATTATGGGGAAATCTGGTTCAGGAAAATCGGTGATGATAAAGTGTTTGGTTGGATTGATGCAACCTGATTCTGGTAGTATTATGGTAATGGGTAAAGATATTACGAAATTAAGGCAATTAGAATTAGATGAATTACGCACAGAAATTGGGTTTTTATTTCAAGGAAGTGCCTTGTATGATTCTATGACTGTAAGGGAGAATTTAGAATTTCCTTTAAGAAGGCATAAGCATAAATTTAGTAATATTTCAGATACTACTCAAATTGTCACAGAAGCACTTAAAAGCGTAGGGTTGGAGCATGCCATAAATTTGATGCCTTCAGAATTATCCGGTGGTATGAAACGGCGCGTAGCACTTGCTAGGACCCTTATTTTAAAACCAAAAATAATTTTATATGATGAACCAACCAGTGGATTAGATCCTATAACAGCAAAAGAAATAATAGAACTGATGCGAAGTATTCAAGCTGAGTATAAAACCTCGGCTTTGATTATCACTCATGATGTAGATTGTGCGCGTGTGGTTTCTGAACGTATGATTTTACTAGTAGATGGCATTAATTATGCTGAAGGGACTTTTAATGAATTAGCCCAATCTAAAGATAAAAAAGTAAGAGCTTTTTTTAAGCAATAAATATTAGTTGTCATGAAAAAAACAATCGATGAAAAATTAAAGCTTGGCATTTTTTCTATAGTTGGACTCCTTATTTTGGTCACAGCCATTTATTTTATTGGCAGTCGTCAGAATATGTTTGCAAAAACATTTATAATTAATACAAATTTCAATAATGTTAATGGGTTACAACTTGGAAATAATGTACGCTATTCAGGGATTAATGTAGGTACTGTAAAAACAATCTCTATCGTGAATGATTCTACTATTAATGTTAGCATGGCTATTGATGAACGTATGGCAATTCATATTAAAAAAGATGCCATTGCCACCATAGGTACAGATGGATTAGTGGGGAATATGATAGTAAATATTATTCCTGGAAAAGGAAATAATCAAGTAGTTATGGCCGGAGATGTGATTAAATCTTATACAAAAATAGGGACTAATGAAATGTTAAGCACCTTAAACGTTACCAATGAAAATGCCGCATTATTGACGGCTAAATTATTGGATATTGCTAATAACATCACTGATGGCAAAGGCACCTTGGGGATGTTAATTAACGACACTATTGCATCCAATAATATTAAACAAACCATCTATAACCTGAAGCTCACAAGCATTGAAGCGAATAGAACCATGAAAAGCATCAATAGAATTGTGGACTCCATTAATTTCAATAAAAGTATTGCGGGACTCATCTTTAACGATTCCATTGAAGCAGAAAAGGTAAGAGGTATTTTTGTAAATCTTGATGAATCCAGTAATGAGATTAAAACGGTTATATCCAATTTAAATGAAACATTATTAAATATTAAAGAAGGAAAAGGCGCCTTAAATTATCTATCTAATGATGAAGAATTTGTTAAGAATCTTGAGCAAACGATTAAAAATATTAATGAAGGAACCGATAAGTTTAACCAAAATATGGAGGCGTTTAAACATAATTTTTTTACACGTAGTTATTTCAAAAAAATAGAACGAGAAGAGAAAAAGCAACAAAAGGCATTAGAAAAAAATAATCCGTAATGAAAACAGAACATTTAGAAGAACGCATTGGTGATTATAAAATGTCCATTGAAACGGTCATTGAAAAGAAAATTCTTTGGAAAACAAAAATTAAATCTTTGTTGCTTAAAACTTTACAGAGCATTGTAGTAAAACATAACATAGGCTGGTGTGTACAAGAACTCAATTGGATTGGAACAACTGATGCGGTAAATATTTCATTTGAATCATTTCCTGTTGAATTAATGGAAAAGATCAATCAAATTCCAAATTATCAGTTTGTTCAAGGTGGTGCGTTGGTCTTTTCAGAATCTTATAATGGCAATGTGCGTATTACTATTTTATTTCCTTTAATAGAGAACGTATCTATTGAGGATAGTAGCATAGAACTGGGAATTTATAGTCCTGCCGAGATTACTGAAAAACTGATTGTAGAAATGGTTGATGAATTTTTGAAGGAGATTATAAAATGGGAATTACCAGCCAAAAAAGGTAAGCTAGGGTATTAGGATAAAATGCAATTATTTTCCCTATTAGATTAAGACCTTGTTTTCTTATTAACACTAAAAAGCAGAAGAGCAAAGTTAATTAAAATAAGAATGGATATGGTTGCTATGATTGTCATGATTAATGTTTAAGACAATTTCAGGAAACTCAATAATCAAAAGACAGTTAATAATTAGTTTTAATTATTGTTTCAAAAGCCCTGAAAATTTAAACTTTCAGGGCTTTAAAGATTTTAAATTTAAGTTATTATGCGTATTCCGGATAATAATCAACAATAAGGTGGTTTTCAACCTTTGTAACGCCTGGTGCAAAAAAAGCAGCTTTTCTAGCTTCTTCTTTTTCAGCAAGTGAGTGGACCGTTCCAGTTAATTTAACAGTATGTCCATCTACTTCAACGTTAATGTTTTTAGCTTCAAGGGCAGCAGATCTTTCTAATGCTTTTGTAATTCTATTTTGAACTTCTATAGGTTGTGCTTTTTTCTGCAGAGAAATATTATTAATCACGCCTTTTACACCATATAATTTTTCAACAGCACTTTTAGCCGCTCTTTTTTGATATTCCCATGACACTTCTCCAGTTAAATAAACCCACGCATCTTCAACTTTAATTTTAACTGCATCACTAGGTATTGACGCATTCCATTTTATGGATTCTACGGCTGCTTTTGCAATTTCTGTATCTGATTTACCCTTAGTAGAAGTATATTTAACTTCAATATCTTCTGCAACGGCCTTTACGCCATATACATTACTTGCTGCTTTTTCTGCGGCGATTTTTTTAGTATAAGTATCCACAGTTCCTTTAAGAGTTACGATGCCATCGTTTACAATAACTCCTATTTGAGTTTCATCAATATCAGGTTGCCATGCTAATTCCGCAAGAACATCTTCTTTTATTTTTAAATCTGTTTTCATAATAATATAATATTAAATATTAACCGATTCTAAGATACTATAGGGTAAAAAGGTTCGAAATGATTTACATCAATCCAAATCAATTTAAATAGCATCTTATCAACTTTATGTCATTTTTAATTGATCACATAAGCTCACGATTGTATTTAAAAAAGGGAGAAATTGTAGGAACATTTATTTTGGAACGTTATAATTAGTTATTTATATATTTTCTTTGCTTTCCGGTTATCTCATCTATTTGGATACAAAAAACTACAGGAATTTCTTCGTCATAAATTTTACTTGAAAATTCACTGATACATTCTGGATTCTTTTCTTCTTTTTGTCTGATAATATCCTTGATACCTTCAGAAAAGGAGTGGAGAAGGGCTTTTGCATGGCTTCCTTTGAGTTCTTCATATTGACCATGTGCTAAAACGGACTGCCAGTTATTTATAGATTCAATTTCTGCAACCTCAATAGATACAGCGTTTAGAATACGTAAAGCTTTAGTTTTATGTCCTTCGCTGGAATATCCAATGATGGTTTTTGATTTTTGATCATAGAAATAGGTAATGGGTATCACAAAGGGCCTATTTTGAAAGATATATGCCAAGTGCCCAATATAATTCTGTTTCAGAATTTTAATACATTCAGACGGCTCTAAATTTTTGATCATAGCGGAAGAACATGTTATTAATTAATTATCTCGTCTATTTTTTTAATTATTTGAGAAGAATAATAGGTTGTTTTTTCTAACTTGGATTCTCCTGTGATAGCATCAATATCTTTCATTTTAAAAGATCCTTTACCAGAGGTGGTTAATACAATGAAACGATTTGGATTTAAGATATTTTTTTCAAAAAAGGATTGTACTTCTTTTGGTGGTTTCCAATTTTCCCAGGTATGAATAATCACTATTGCCTTATAGTTTGTGGGATCAATTTCTGGTAATTTAGTTATATCAATAACATTAATATAAATGGAATCATTTTGGTAATG
>JAHENA010000054.1 GCA_024643405.1 Flavobacteriales bacterium
TCAGATTGATGTTTTTTTCTACGAGAGGAATTATGGTTTTAGCATGTAAAACAGTAGTTCCAAAATTAGCCAGTTCATTGGCTTCACTAAAAGATAGCTCACGTATTTTTTGAGCATCTTCGACCAACTCAGGATTAGCAGTGTAAATACCATTAACATGCGTGTAGTTTTGCAATTCTTCAGCATCTAAATAATTGGCAATTAATGCTGCCGTATAGTTACTTCCATTTCGGCCAAGGGTTGTTGTTTCGTTTTGCGTATTACTTGCAATAAAACCAGTGACTATTTTTACTTCACTATTAGGACTATTTTTATAGAAATTCTTGACATTATCTTTGGATAAATTGGCAATAGGTTTTGCATTTCCAAAATTACCATCTGTCTTTATTAATTCTCTGGAATCAACAGCTAACGCTTTTATATTTTTAGCATTTAACAAACTTGAAATCAGTTTTACAGAAAGCAATTCACCTTGAGCCAAAATTTCATCTTTTGTTTTTTGACTATAATCACCAAGCAAACTAACCCCTTCAAACAATTTATCTAAAACTTTAAATTCTTTAGAAAAATCAATTGAAGGCGAAGGTTCTAATTGATAGGCTTTAAAGGTTTCTAAATCTTCTTTATAGGCTAAACCTTTTGAGGCCTTACTGAGTATCGCTTCAAGTTCATCTGTAGCTTCGCCTCTTGCTGAAGCCACCACCGTAATTTTTTCACCTGCTAATATTTTCGTTTCAATAATATTTAAAACGGCATTAAGACCTTTTCCATTGGCTAGAGATTTTCCTCCAAACTTTAATACTTTCATTTTTTTTCTTTTAGAATTTGGCACAAAAATGCCTTCTATAATTTTTTCTAATTGCTCATATTCCATCAAAAAAGCATCATGGCCATGTACCGAATGTATTTCATTATAAGTCACATTTGGATTTGTTAAAGCAAGTTGTTTATGCGTTTGTCTGTTTTCTTCTGCTGTAAAAAACAAATCAGAATCAACACCAATGATATGAATATTGGCATGGATATTTTCTAACACATTAAAATCCTTGGATCTGTTTTTTGTAACATCTATAGTCTTTAAAAGTTGATTCATTAACTTATACGCCGACAACTGAAAACGCTCCTGCAATTTTTTTCCATGATGTAGCAACCAACTCTCCACATTAAATATTTCTAATTCATCATTTGTTGACCTCTGAAAACGCTCATTAAAAGATTCGGGCGTTCTGTAACACAACATGGCATGCATTCTGGCATCATGAACTGGATTTTTAGAATTCAATAAAAACTGTTCTTGGATCTGACAATTGGCTATCAACCAATCCGTAGATTTCCAATCAGTAGCCACAGGAATCAGATGCTCTGTAATGTCAGGCGCTAATACTGCCATTTCCCAGGCAATACCACCACCTAATGAACCTCCGATAACAGCAAAAAGTTTGTCTATTTTTAATTCCGATAATCCGACTAAAAACAAACGAGCGATATCCCTGGCAACAAAATCTTTATAATTTTCAATTACAAAACTGTCAAACCCATTTCCAGGAATATTAAAAGCCAAAACAGTATAGATTTTGGAGTCAATAACTTTATCATCACCTATAAGGTCTTTCCACCAGCCATCGTCTCCAGCCACATTGCTATTACCAGTCAAAGCGTGATTTACCAAAACAATTGGAGCGGTTCCCAATTCTAAACCAAATATCTGGTAGCTTAATTTTATTTCAGAATTTTTAGTCTTGTTTTCTGTAATAAAATCTTTAATACTAATATGTTTCAACCCCGTTTTCAATATGTTTCTTAATTTTAAATTTTGCTAAAAGCTTCTTTTAAATCAGCCTTTAAATCTTCAATCGCTTCAATTCCGACAGATAAGCGAATTAAATCTTTAGAAACGCCTGTAGACTCCTGTTCATTGTCAGTTAATTGTTGGTGTGTGGTACTTGCCGGATGAATTATAAGCGATTTTGTGTCTCCAATATTTGCTAACAATGAAAATAATTTTGAATTATCTGCAATCGCTTTTGCAGCATCATAACCACCTTTTGCACCGAAGGTCACGATGCCGCTTTGCCCTTTCGGTAAATACTTGGTTGCTAGCGCATTATATTTGCTCGATTTTAAACCCGGATAATTTACCCAAGCCACTTCATCTTGTTGTTCCAACCATTTTGCAAGCTCCAAAGCATTTTCGCTGTGTTGTTTTATTCTAACAGGTAAGGTTTCCAGACCTTGAATAATTTGAAAAGCATTGAATGGGCTTAAAGCACCACCAAAATCTCTTAAACCTTCTAAAATTAATTTAAAAGTATAAGCCGCAGCACCTAAAGCTTCACGGTAAACTAACCCATGATATCCAGCCGAAGGTGTTGTAAATTCTGGGAATTTACCATTCGCCCAATCAAAAGTACCGGCATCTACAATTGCTCCTCCTAAAGAATTACCTTGACCACCAATATATTTTGTTAAAGAATGAATGACAATATTAGCACCATGCTTAATAGGATTTAATAGGGCTGGAGTTGCTACCGTATTATCAACTATAAAAGGGACTCCGGCAGCTTTGGAATGTTTAGCAATCGCCTCTATATCCAAGACATCTAATTTTGGATTTCCTAAAGACTCAACAAAAAAGGCTCGTGTATTTTCTTTAACCGCCACCTTGAAATTATCAGGATTATCAGCATTCACAAAGGTTGTAGTAATACCTAATCTCGGTAAAGTTACTTTCAATAAGTTATAAGTTCCACCATACAAACTACTGGATGCCACAATATGATCTCCTGCTCTTAGTAATGTTAAAAGACCTGTTGAAATTGCTGCTGTTCCTGAAGCAAAAACTACGGCTCCAACGCCTCCTTCAAGAGCTGCCAAACGCTGTTGTAAAATATCATTAGTAGGATTATTAAGCCTCGTATAAATAAACCCTAATTCCTTTAATGAAAACAGATTGGCTGCATGGTCTGAATTATTAAACACATATGAGGTGGTTTGATAAATTGGAACTGCTCTTGTTCCGCCGTTTGCAGTTACGTTGTGTCCTGCATGTAAAGCCTTAGTGGCTAAATTTTGTGTACTCATTTTTCTAATTTTTTTGAGTTAATAAATATTAAAACAAAAGCCAAATGCATCAAAATTGATGTACTTAATAGAAAAATGTTAAAAAGAAACTATAAAATTACCGCAAGTAATTTTTTTCTAGTTATCTATCCAAAACAGCAATGAACACCGTTTAAGTAGAATTTAGCACCTTCTTTACGAATAAAGGGTTGCTAAGGTTTCAAAGGGTCTAATCCCTCCACCTTTCTTGATAACATTTCAATAAGTTATTGAACTTTGTGAGTACAAATATTCAGTTAGAAAAACTTAAAATCCTAATTTTTTTCAAAAAAAATAGAAAAATTATTATTTCCTCAACATATTCGCTTCAAATTTCTCTTTTATCACTAATCCAATAGGTTTACTGTCTATTTTAGATTCTAACCATGAAATGATGTCTAAATACAGGAAGGCTCTACTTTGATACGGATCCTCTTCAAACTCCTTTAATTTATCGTGAAGCTTCACAAATTCACCTTTGACTTCATGCGGAAAAATATCTCCTAGGTTTCTCAAAAATTTGATGATTTCCTTTTGAACCTCATAAAGATCCTCCATTTTAATTAGAAATTTAAAGGTGCTTTTTATAAGAGCTTCTAAATTATAATCTAAACCAGCTTCATAATGAGCTACCAAATTTAAAATTCTGGCAAAACACAATAAATCCTCTCGCATTTCAAGGGACTTATTATTAATTATTTTTTCTAAAAAGAAAATACATTTCTTGTTTTCGCCAGCACCAAAATAAAGACTCGCAATTTTATAATAAAACACCATGACATGATGTTCATCAATTCTATCTTGATATTTTTTTAAATTATCCAAAACCACATTAACCATGGGCAAACCTTCTTGAAAACTGCCTTCAATAAAATGCAAATTGAATTTATTGTTATAAACATACAGGAAAGCTAAACCTTCAACATTGTCATCTAAAGGAAACCAAGGTTCTTTAGTTATGGCTTCCAATTCATTTAAGGTTGACTTAAATTTTTCATAATGTCGTAAGTAGAATAAAGATTCCAATAAGTAATGATTTCCTTTTAGAAAAAAAACTGGATTTAAAACAATCTGGTCTTGGTTATCATAAAACAACGTCACCCATTTTGATGAATATTTATAACACGCCAAAAAATCCTGAGTTAAAAAACTATACCATAAATGCGCTTTATAAAGCCATAATTTTTCTCTAAAACCTAAGGTATTAATATCATGTTTAGGCAGTCTATCATTAAAATATTTAGTAATTCTTTTGTTTTCTTTGTCATTTTTAACATAGCCCGTTTTTAAAAATAATCCATATAATTGAAGTGAGAGATTTGACAATTTACTCGCCAAAACATTTTGTTGACTTAGCTCTTTTGCCTGAATAGTTAATTCATCAGCCCTACTGCTTATACTTCTTGTAATGTATTGTGATTCAATAACTTTTTCTAATTCCACAATTTCATAAGCAATGTTTTTTTCTTCATTAGCTATAGCTAAACTTTTAGCCTTATCTAATATTTTTAAACTTTGCTTATATAATCCTTTATGATATAGTATTGTAGCAAAATCCAATTGCTCTCTAATCTGAATTCTAATATTTTGATGCGACGGGTTGAGTCTTAAACTAATAAGAATTTGTTTGTATAAATGTGCTTTTAAATTTGATAACTGCTGTTTTTTGACTACCCCTTTTTTAAGAATAGTAGATTCATCATAATAAGGAAGTTTTTCTAAAATATTAAAGAGCGTTAAAAACTTTGAATCTTCATTGACGCCTAACCTACCCACATAAAGTTTAAACTGTCGCTTCTCTGATTTTGACAGTGATTTTATTAATACAAACAGATTATCTTTTTGCTCTTTTGTCATAGTTGTAAAAATAAGACTAAATAACTGAAATACAATTTATTAAACTTATTATATATAGGTTAAACATCGTAATAAAAACTAGTTGAATACGACATTTACGAAACCAAAATATACATTCGTAATACAATAAGAAAATTTATTTGAATAAATGTTAGACAAGAACGTACAAATTTTTGATACCACGTTGAGAGATGGAGAGCAAGTTCCTGGTTGTAAACTAAATACAGAACAGAAATTAATAATAGCAGAACAGCTTGATTTATTGGGTGTCGATATTATTGAAGCTGGCTTTCCTGTTTCAAGTCCGGGTGATTTCAAATCAGTGGAGGCCATATCAAAATTAATAAAGCATGCAACCGTTTGTGGGCTAACCAGATCTGTTGAAAATGACATAAAAGTGGCTGCTGAAGCCTTGAAATATGCAAAAAAACCAAGAATTCATACAGGTATTGGCACTTCAGATTCTCATATAAAATTTAAGTTTAAATCCAATCAAGCAGATATTTTAAAACGTGCTTTTGAAGCCGTGAAATATGCCAAATCTTTTGTTGAAGATGTTGAATTTTATGCTGAAGACGCCGGAAGAACTGATAATGAGTATTTAGCCAGAGTTTGTGAAACGGTGATTAAAGCTGGTGCAACTGTTTTAAATATCCCAGACACCACGGGATATTGCCTGCCACATGAATATGGGGCAAAAATTAAATATTTACGAGAAAATGTGCGGGGAATTGAAAAAGCTGTTTTATCTTGTCATTGTCATAACGATTTAGGTTTAGCAACGGCTAATTCAATAGAAGGAGTAATTAACGGTGCTAGACAAATTGAATGTACCATTAATGGAATTGGCGAACGTGCTGGAAACACCGCTCTTGAAGAAGTTGTCATGATTTTAAAGCAGCATCCATATTTAAAATTAGATACTAATATAAAAACAGAAATGCTTTATGGTATTAGCCACTTAGTGTCTGATAGTATGGGTATTTATACTCAACCAAATAAAGCGATAGTAGGTGCCAATGCTTTTGCACATAGCTCTGGCATTCATCAGGATGGAGTCATTAAAAATCGGGAGACCTATGAAATCATTGACCCGAAAGATGTTGGGGTTACAGAATCTTCCATTGTTTTAACAGCCAGAAGCGGGAGAGCTGCCTTGGCTTATAGAGCAAAAAATATTGGTTATGAATTAACAAAATTACAACTGGATGAGATTTATTCTAACTTTTTAGATTTTGCTGATAAAAAGAAAGAAGTTGATGATTCAGACATTCATCAAATAATAGAGTCGAGTATAGTTTATAAGGAAATTATTTCAGCATAAATGTATCGTAAAAAATGAAATTACATATTGCCGTTTTACCTGGTGATGGCATTGGACCAGAAGTTACAGCTCAAGCTGTAAAAGTTTTAAAAGCCATTGCCATGGAGTTTGGTCATATCTTTACTTTTGAATATGGTTGGATTGGTGGTGCAGCAATAAAAAAAACGGGGACGGCTCTGCCAGAAGAGACGCTTTTAATATGTAAAAAAGCAGATGCTATTCTTTTTGGAGCCATCGGAGAACCAAAATACAATTTTGATCCGGACGCAAAAGTAAGACCCGAACAAGGACTTTTAAAATTGCGCAAAGAACTTGATTTGTATGCCAACATAAGACCTGTTATTGCTTATGAAGACCTTTTAAATCATTCACCTTTAAAGAATAAATGCATTAAAGATACTGATATCATGATTTATCGTGAATTAAGTTCCGGTATTTATTATGGCGAAAAAACTTTAAGTGAAGATGGACAGTGGGCTTCTGACGTTTGTAAATACAATCGGCTTGAGATAGAACGCATTGCTCATTTAGCGTTTAAGGCAGCTCAATCAAGAAAACAAAAACTTACTTTAGTAGATAAAGCCAATGTTCTTGAAAGTTCTAGGCTTTGGCGTAAAGTAGTCATGGAAATTGCCCCACAATACCCTAATGTTACTTTAGATTTCTATTACATAGATAATGCTGCCATGCAACTCATTTTAAATCCAAGACAGTTTGATGTTATTTTA
Source organism: Flavobacteriales bacterium (assembly GCA_024643405.1). Taxonomy (GTDB): domain Bacteria; phylum Bacteroidota; class Bacteroidia; order Flavobacteriales; family Flavobacteriaceae; genus Yeosuana. The sequence goes on from JAHENA010000054.1 coordinate 7,009, forward strand.
ACTGAAAACATGTTTGGTGATATTCTTTCTGAAGAAGCAAGCGTTATTGTTGGCTCTATTGGCTTATTAGCCTCGGCCTCGTTAGGCCCTAAATACGCCATGTTTGAACCTATTCACGGTGCCTACTCCAAAGCGACTGATAAAGGTATTGCAAACCCTATTGCCTCCATTTTATCTGCTACCATGTTATTGGATCATTTTGGTTTGTTAGACGAAGCTGCTTTAATTAGAAAAGCCATTAAAAAATCTTTAAAACTTCATATTACAACACCCGATTTAAATACAAAGTATGATAACATATCAACCAGTAAGGTTGGTGATTTTATAGAAGATTTTATTAATCACCCTGAGGAAACCAATTTGAATTTCAGAAACATACATTTAGGACAATCCACAATCATTTAAATATTTGAGTTAGTCACGCAAACCAATAAATATTATGGATTAAAAAGAGCATTCTGAAGATGCTCTTTTCTTATATTACCCTTTTTACAGAAAAAGGCTGTTTGTATAAGGTTAAAAGGGCTCCAATTATAATAACGTTCTTAAAAATGTACTGACCTAATAAGGTAAAAACCAAAGGAGAATGATTAAACGACTGATTTGGAAAAAATATAAATGGTGTAAATGTCAAAACCATATGTACTAAAGCCAGAATAATTACAGGTTTTCTTAACACATTTAAAATTAAAAAGAGCCCGATAAAAGTTTCCCAAATGGCCAATAAAATAATGGCAATCTTAGCTGGAATAAAACCAAAAGTTAAAACCTCTATAGTGTTTTGTGCCAAATCTTCAGCAGGACTTAAATGTGCGAAAAACTTTAAGCCGCCAAACCATAAATAAACGAGTCCTATAGTGATTGCCAGAATATGGTTATTTGAAATTTGCTCTTTAATTTTCATATGATATCTATTATTTTACTGAGACTTTTTAAAAATAATAGTTTTTGTCACTACAGCGTGGTCTATTAATTTTTTTAACAAATTAGGCGCCAACAATCATTCTTGAATATTTCCCAAAAAGTTTTTTAGAAATAGCAACAATTACTATAGAAATCAATAAGACTAAGGAGAAAAGAATGAAAGCTCCCAAAACCACATTCCAGGGATTCATGGAATTATTTTTTAAAAGAAATATAAACCAAGGTGATATGGCATATAAAATGGATCCATGAATGAAATAAATTGAGAAAGAATCGCTTGCTATAGGATTTAACCATTTTGGTTGATTTTCTGAAAGAGATTTAAACAACAAAATAAAAACGAATGCAAAACTAATTTTTTGAATATAAAAGACCGTTTCCATAAGAGACACCATTCCTAACTTGTCTACATCTTTGATATAAAAATAAAACAACACAACAGAACTAATAAGCGCCAATAGCCCAAAGAGAAATTTATACTTTTTAAGCCAGCTTAATTTTTCATTTAAATCAACCCCTAAAAACATTCCTAAGGCATAAGCTCCGGTAAAATAAATCATGGTTTCAAAACTTAAATGATATTCTGTTAAATTTTGAATTCTTGATATAAAAAGCGGCACTAATATAATCAAAACGAATAGTGCCTTGGTTGTTATATTTTTTGTTTGAAGGAATTCTAAAACGGGCGTCACTAAATATAGAAATATTAAAACAGGAATATACCACAAGGCAAAATTGGCTTTTCCAAAAATAAAATTCATCCCGACCTTTGAAACCACCTGTTGGAACCCTTCTTGAAAACTTAAAAACTGACTAAAATTTATTTTAATAAGGGTCAGTACTACCGTAAAAAACAAATAAGGCAGCACAATATGTTTCAGCTTATTCTTATAAAAATTATAATACCCTCTGGGTTTTAAAATTTTTGAAAACAGCAACCCAGAAATCATTGCAAAGTAAAGTGTGCTATCATGATAAAACACTTCGCTTATGATGAGTATCGGTTTTGAGACATCAAAAACGCCATAAGCACCAATACACGCAGCTGCAACTGCATGCCCAAATACAATTTTTAGAATTGCAAGACCTCTAAAACTATGCAGGTAACCTAAAAATTCAGGTGCTTTTTTATCTGGCATTTATTTATAAAAACAAATTAGAGTTACGAAGCAAGTTAACTAATTTAATCACATAATCTTAGTCCATAAACCAACTTTACTCAAATATTAAACCTACTTAAATTTAGTTCAAACTATTAACAAAATCCTCAAAAGAATCGTTATAGTAAATAGTAACTTCAGTTCCTTTAGCAATAGCCGTTTTAGCAACAAACGTTTGAATTAAATGAATAAAATCTCTCGTTTTAACTTCGGCATTTGGTTGGCTACTGTGGTTAAAAAAGCTCCCCGCATCGCTGATACAAATAGCATCATACTCTTCAGTCCAAGGAAATTGAAGCGTTGCCAATACTTCTGGTAAATTTTCATTGACATGAATCAAGGCCATATCACTCTTTACCAGCACCTCTCCTTTGGTAATATTGCGCGTTGCAAAAACGCCTTTTCCGTGGAGTTGAGATGGTTTTACTTCAACTAAATCAGTCATAAATTTATTTTAGGTTTAAAATTCTTAATTAAGAAGAGACAAAGGTAAAAGGATTTACCCAACAATAATCAACTTTATAAGAAGGAAAATTTTTGGTTTGTTTGACGCGTTTGTGTATGGTTTCGTTGCGTTGAATACCAAGTTAGTAAATAGACAGAAACCCATTGTTAAGCAGCGAGGATTTTCCGAGTAGGCAAGAACCAAGCAGTTATTTTTATACAATGTTGGTGCCTGGCCAATTGGTCAAGTCTATTTCAATTTTGCTGTCCAGATCATTTTTGTACCCTTGACCATTACATCATAAGAATTAGCAATTGTAAAATTCCTTTCACTTGTCGGTCGGGATAATTCAATCTCAATCCGCTTGTATTTTTGGGATTTGCTTTCTTTCACTATTTCATAAATTACTTTAGGGTTTGATTTGTGATTGAAACTGTCACCAGTTTGAGTATAGCCTACAGTTTTAAGAGCCGACTCTAAATCTTTAAACTCATTTTGCGTAATCTGCACATTGAGTTGTATTATTTTTTTGAAGAGTTTATTCGGTATCGATGAATCCCAGTCTTTCATAAATTCTTGCATAGAAATTCCTTTAGCAATTGACGAGTCGTTCATTCCCCAATTCTTTAGAGTCTGTTTAGAATATGATGTTAAGTTTGAGAAAAATACAGCCTGCTTGTCGGAAGCTTGTCCTTTGGGACTATAAGTCATAACTTCTCCAAGATCAAAGCCATTTCCATGGAAAACGTGACTGGTAAGTGAGTCAGTGTAATATTGTTTCCAAGTGGTTAGCAGGGAATCTTTCATATCAGGTTTTCTGGTTTGAAAGACAATGACTCCACTGCCTGCCTTGTTTTGCCAATAGCCCTTAGCTAGGCTTATGTGAAAGAAATTTTCCTGTCCAGCTAAGTACATGTCATAGCTTGGTTTACCTCCATAAAAGACAGTGTCCAGTTGGTAAAATCCAAAGTCTCCAGTCAAGAATGAGTTGTTGATTATAGCATGGTAGGCGATTGAATCCAGAACAAGGTCAATATGCCCAAGGTCTGAAATTGGAGCTTTTAAATATGTCGGTTTTGTTTCACAACTTAACATCAATACAGTCAAGACTCCAAATAGCCATAATTTGTTTTTCATACTCTTTATTTTTTATGGGCTTGCCGCCAACTATTATGATATGAAATCGTTTTAATGTTTTATATCAGCACTTAGACGAATTTATCATTTTTTTCGCACAAAATCAAGCAAAAAAAAGGCTAACTATATAGGAAACTTAGCCTTAATCTTATCTAAACACAAGTTATGCATACTGCCTACATGGGTATGCTTTTTTGAGGTATCAGGTTTGTAGGTGCCATCTTGTACCTGGCCTCCAATTTTCTGATAGGCTTCTCTGAAACTTTGTCCTTCAACTACCAAGGTATTTATATTATCCACCGTAAAAAGATATTTGTATAAGTCATTATGAACATCAACATCCTTCACGATAATTTGTTGAATGGAGTAATTAAAAATATCCAAAATGTCTTTGACATCTTCAAAAGCTGCAATCATATTCTCTTTTAACAACTGAAAATCTCTGTGATAACCACTTGGCAAATTGTTGGTTATTAACAACATTTCGGTTTGTAAAGCCTGTATTTTATTGCACTTACCACGAATCAATTCAAACACATCAGGGTTCTTTTTATGAGGCATAATACTACTACCTGTAGTTAATTCATCTGGAAACGAAATAAACCCAAAATTCTGACTCATATACAAACAAATATCCATGGCAAAACGAGAGAGTGTATTGCATAAACCACCTAAACCTGCAGCAATGGTCCGTTCACTTTTACCTCGGCTCATTTGAGCCGCTACCACATTGTACTTTAAGGTTGAAAAATTCATGTCTTTGGCAGTTAATTCTCTATCTATAGGAAATGAACTTCCATAACCGGCAGCCGAACCTAATGGATTTTGGTCAACTGTTTTTAAAGCGGCATTTAATAAATAGACATCGTCAATCAACACCTCAGCATAGGCTGAAAACCACAATCCGAATGATGATGGCATGGCCACTTGCAAATGGGTATATCCTGGAAGCACTTTATCTTTATAGGTTTCAGCTAATCCTAATAGGGTTTCAAATAGGGTTTGTGTTTTGAGTTTTACAATACCTAAATTCTCTTTGTAATATAATTGTAAGGCCACCAAAACCTGATCGTTTCTTGAACGTGCTGTATGAATTTTTTTTCCTACTTCACCCAAGGTTTTAGTGAGCTCGAACTCGATTTTAGAATGTACATCTTCAAACTGCGCCTCTATTACAAAGGTGCCATTATCTATTTGGTCTTCTAATTTTTTTAAACCAGTGAGCAATTCTACCAATTCATTGGCCGTAAGAATCCCGATTTTCTTGAGCATTTTAGCATGCGCTCTGGATGCAATCACATCGTACTTAGCTATATGAATATCAATCTCTCTGTCATTCCCAACAGTAAATTGTTCAATTCTTTTATCTATTGATATGCCTTTGTCCCAGAGTTTCATTTCGTTAAAGTTTATGTGTTTATTCGTTGCGTTGTTTATGCGATGACTCGATTCAACAATTCAATATAAATTTTTATGCCTTCTTCAATTTCATTGATATAAATAAATTCATCAGCTGAATGAGAACGTGTACTATCTCCAGGTCCTAATTTCAAGGACGGACAGGTTAAAACAGCCTGATCCGATAATGTTGGTGATCCATAAGTACTTCTACCAATAGCCATTCCAGCTTTCACCAATTCATGATTAACAGGAATGGATGATGAATTCAACCTTAAACTTCGCGGAGTAATACTGTTACATGGTGCAAGTTTTTGTAAAATGTGGGAGATTTCGCTATTGCTATATTTATCATTAACGCGAACATCAATTACCAAATCAACTTCTGAGGGCACTACATTATGCTGTGTGCCTCCATTAATCTGCGTCACCGTTAATTTAACATCACCTAAAACTTCAGATGATTTTTCAAACTTAAAGTCCTTAAACCATTGCAACACCTTAATCGTGTTGTAAATACAATTGTTTTCATTTGGATGTGCCGCATGACTAGGGGTACCAGTCACCTTGGCATCAAAAACCACCAATCCTTTTTCAGCTATTGCCAAATTCATTAAAGTTGGTTCTCCTACAATAGCCACATCCACTTTTGGTATAACTGATAGCATACTGTTGAGACCGTTCGGACCGCTACTTTCTTCTTCTGCTGAGGCTACTATCACCAGATTGTACTTTAAATTACTTTCATTATAAAAATAAGTAAACACCGCTATTAAAGACACCAGACATCCGCCCGCATCATTACTACCCAAGCCATATAATTTCCCATCTTCAACAATGGCTTCAAATGGATTTTTGGTGTAGGCAGCATTGGGTTTTACGGTATCATGATGAGAATTAAGCAATAAGGTTGGTTTGCTTTCATCAAAATTTTTATTAACTGCCCAGACATTATTTTTGGTTCTTTTATAGTCTACCTTATAACGATTAAACCAATCTTCAATTAACGATGCCGTTCTGTCTTCATCAGAAGAAAACGATTCGGTTTCTATCAATTTTTTTAATAGAAATATGGCCTCATTGGTTAATTCTGATAGCATCATATTATAGAGTTATTCTTGTAAAATTATCATTTTCCTTTGTGAGCATTGAGGTATTCCCCATATTTATTGTTTGAACCCCATTTTTTAAGGCATCAAAACAATTTTCAAGTTTAGGAAGCATGCCATCTGCAATAATCCCTTCTTTTAATAAATCGCTATAACTTGAGGAATTGATATGCTTGATAACCGAATCTTTATCATTAATATCCTTTAAAACGCCATTCAATTCAAAACAATAATAAATGGTCGTTTCATAAATTTGGCTCATACCTATCGCTACTTGTGAGGTAATGGTATCGGCGTTCGTATTTAATAACTGCCCATGACCATCATGTGTAATAGCACAAAAAACGGGTGTAAAACCGGCCTTAATTAATGCATCTACTGATTGATGATTGACTTTCTTTACGTCCCCTACAAAACCATAATCAATGTCTTTTACAGGCCTTTTTTCTGAATATATACTGTTGGCATCAGCACCGGTTAATCCAATTGCATTAATACTCAAAGCCTGCAGTTGAGCCACTATATTTTTATTGACCAAACCACCATAAACCATGGTAATTACTTCTAAGGTTTCAGCATCAGTAATTCTTCTGCCATTAACTATTTTAGATTCAATCCCGAGTTTTGAAGCCATATGTGTGGCGCGTTTACCACCACCATGAACCAAAATTTTCCTGCCTTCTAAATTTGAAAAAAGTTTTAAAAATGATTTTAATGAAACAGCATCTTCAATGATATTCCCTCCAATTTTTACTATGGATAATTTTTCTTTAGGCATTTTCTAAAAGTTTTTTCAACACCAATTGTGCTGCAAAGGTTCTGTTATTTGCTTGCTGAATGACCAGTGAATTTTCACTGTCTAAAACCGCATCTTCAACTATGAGGTTACGCCTCACAGGCAGACAATGCATAAATTTAGCATCCCCCAATTTATTCTTAGTAATCAACCAATTGGGATCTGTATTCAACACTTTTCCATACTCGTTATAATTACTCCAGTTTTTTACATAAACAAAATCGGCTTTGTAAAAAGCTTCCTCTTGGTTATAAACCACTGGGGTGTTTCCAACAATTTGAGGATTTAATTCATACCCTTTGGGATGTGTAATAACAAAATCCACTTCCATTTTTTGCATGGCCTGAATAAAACTATTAGCTACTGCATGTGGCAATGCCTTCACATGAGGCGCCCAACTTAAAACAACTTTAGGTTTTTTTGATTCTGTATATTCTGAAATTGTCAAAGCATCGGTAAACCCTTGTAATGGATGGCCAGTAGCACTCTCCATATTAACAACTGGAACGGTAGAATATTTCATAAATGCTTTTAAAACATATTCACTTTCATCCTTTTCTTTATCAATTAATGTTGGAAATGCCCTGACCGCAATGATATCACAATATTGAGAAACAACAGCTGCCGCTTCTTTAATGTGTTCTGCAGTTGTGCCATTCATTATGGTTCCATCTTCAAACTCAATTCCCCAAGCATCTCCAGAAACATTCATAACCATGGTATCCATTCCTAAATTTAAAGCCGCCTTCTGAGTACTTAACCTGGTTCTTAAACTTGAATTAAAAAAGAACAATCCAATAGTCTTGTTTTTCCCTAAATTCTTTTGTAAATACGGGTTAGCCTTGAGTCTTTTAGCTTCATCAATCCAAGCATTTATATCTTCTATATCAGTTATTGAACTAAAGTTTTTCATTTTAAAAATTTAATAATGCCGATTTTAATGCGGCAAAAAATGAGTCAATGTGTGCTGTTGTAACCGTAAGTGGTGGTAAAATTCTAATGAGTTTTTTATTAGATGCACCACCAGTGAACATATGATGTTCATAAATTAATTTCTTTCGAAGTTCTGCCACCTCAAAATCAAATTCCAATCCAATCATTAAACCACGCCCTTTAATATTTGTTATTTGATCAATCTTCTTTGCTTCAGAAATAAAATACTCAGAAACCTTATTCACATTCTCTATTAATTTTTCTTCTTCTAAAGTATTTAAAACTGCTAAACCAGCGGCACAAGCTAAATGATTTCCACCAAAAGTGGTTCCTAACATTCCGTATTTAGCCTCAATGCCTGGATGAATTAAAACCCCTCCAACAGGAAATCCATTTCCCATGCCTTTGGCTATTGAGATAACATCAGGCGTTACCTTATAATGCTGAAAGGCAAAAAACTTTCCAGACCGTCCATATCCTGACTGAACCTCATCAGCTATAAAAAAAGTATTATTTAATTTACATAACACATCCACCTGTTCAAAAAACTCAGCCGTTCCCTGATCCAATCCCCCTACTCCTTGAATAAACTCAACAATAACAGCACAAACATCTCCTTTTTCCAATTCTCGATTTACACCTTCAATATCATTTAAAGCTAAGAAGTTTACTTTCTGTTGCAAGTTAATTGGCGCATTAATTGCAGGATTATCAGTTGCCGCAACGGCAGCGGAGGTTCTTCCATGAAATCCATTATTAAATGCAATAACACGGGCCTTATTCGTCTTAAAGGATGCCAGTTTTAAGGCGTTTTCATTGGCTTCAGCGCCTGAATTACACAAAAACAACTGATAGCCAGAACAACCAGAAACTTCTTCCAATCGCCTTGCCAGCTCTACCTGTATTGGGTTTTGAATAGCATTGGAATAAAAACCCAGACTCGACACCTGATTGGTGATGGCTTGTACATAATTAGGATGCGAATGACCAATAGAGATGACCGCATGGCCACCATAAAGATCTAAATATTCAACGCCCTTGTCGTCATAAACAAAAACATCCTTACCCTTTACAGGCGTTACATTGTATAATGGATAAACGTCAAATAATGGCATGTTAATTTTTTTTAATTTGATTGATTTTTTCAAACGAGGTGATAAGACCTTTTATAAGAGATGAACTTAATCCTTGATGCTCCATTTCATTTAAACCTTCTATAGTGCAACCCATTGGCGTTGTTACACGATCAATTTCTTGCTCAGGATGATTACCCGATTGAATGAGCAGACTAGCGGCTCCATAACAGGTTTGCATAGCCAGCTCCTGAGCTTCTTTCGCCTCAAATCCTAATTGAATAGCGCCTTGGGTTGTAGCCCGAATTAAACGCATCCAAAATGCAATACCACTGGCACAAATGACTGTAGCAGCCTGCATTTTCTCTTCTGGAATTTCAATGGAAGTTCCCAATCTATTAAAAATGGCTTCAGCTATTTTTATACGGCCTTTTCCTTTTTCATTACTGCACAAACAGGTCATTGATTTCCCGACAGAAATTGCTGTATTTGGCATGGCCCTTATTACAAATTTATCTTCACCAATAACATTTTCCATTCTAGAAATTGAAAAACCAGTAATAGTCGAAATAATCACATGATTTTCATGTAATAATGGTTTTATATTGATCAGAATTTTTTCTAAATGCGCAGGCTGTACTGCAAAAATTAAAATATCCGAGTTCTTAACAGCTTCAGCGTTATCTGCAGTTAAAACAAGGTTTTTATATCCTTCAAAATCCTTAATACTGTCAACATTTCGTCTGGTTAGATATAATGTTGTAATCGCATTGGTTGTTATCAATCCTTTAGCAATAGATTTTCCTAAATTTCCTGCTCCTATAATGGCTATTTTCATTGATTCTTTTTTATTTAAAAATAATTGGCCTTTAATTGTAATCCTTCACATTCATTTAATCCAAACATCAAATTCATATTTTGAATGGCTTGCCCCGAAGCTCCTTTTAACAAATTATCAATAACACTTGTTATTAACAGCTTATTATTATGCTTATGTAAATGAATTAAACATTTATTGGTATTGACTACTTGCTTTAAATGCAATTCTTCATCAGATACAAATGTGAACTTCGCTTCTTGATAAAACGTTTTATACATAGCCTTCGCTTCTTCAACAGTTCCATCAAAATCAGTATAAGCTGTCGCGAATATTCCTCTTGAGAAATTCCCTCGGTTTGGCATAAAAAGAATATCTGAATTGAAAGAATTTTGTAATTCTCTAACGGATTGATTAATTTCTCCCAAATGCTGATGCGTAAAAGGCTTGTAATATGAAAAATTATTATCTCTCCATGAAAAATGGGTGGTTTCAGTTAATGCAGTACCAGCTCCAGTTGACCCAGTAACGGCATTTACATGTACGTCATTCTTAATTAAATTGTGTTTTGCTAAAGGCAATAAAGCCAATTGAATAGCTGTAGCAAAACATCCTGGATTTGCTATGTAATTAGCCTTTTTTATCAGGTCTCTTTGTAGTTCAGGCAAACCATAAACAAAGGTTTTCTCACCAAATTGTTTGTCTTTTAATAATCTAAAATCATTCCCAAGGTCAATAATTTTAGTATTATTTGAGAAGGCATTAGCTTCTAAAAACTTAATAGAATTTCCATGGCCTAAACATAAAAACAAAACATCTACATTTGGATTTATACTATCAGTAAATTTTAAATTTAAACTGCCTTCTAAATCTTGATGCACTTTGCTTATTAGGTTTCCGGCATTAGATGTGCTATAAACAAAATTAATCTCTGCTTCTTTATGAAACATAAGCAACCTAATCAGTTCTCCAGCGGTATAACCCGCACCTCCAATAATCCCAACCTGTATCATAATTTATGAGTTAACTTGTTGATAGATTTTATTTTGATTTCCTATAATTTTTATAAATCCTTTGGCTTCATCAGGTGTCCAGCCTTTAGTTTCTTCACCGTAACTGCCAAACTTAGCATTCATTAAATCATGCTTTGATACAATACCATCTAAAGAAAAGTGATAAGGTCTTAAACTTACGGTGACATCACCACTAACATTTTCTTGACTGCTTTGTAAGAAGGCCTCAATATTTCTCATCACAGGATCTAAATACTGCCCTTCATGTAAATGCATACCATAAAAACTAGCTAGATATTCTTTATGTTGTAATTGCCATTTTGTTAAAGTATGTTTTTCTAATAAATGATGTGCTTTAATTGTAATTAATGCCGCCGCAGCTTCAAATCCAACACGCCCCTTGATACCAACAATCGTGTCGCCCACATGAATATCTCTGCCTATAGCAAAAGCTGAAGCTATTTTATTTAATAATTCAATATTTTTATAAGACTCACTTTTTACCCCATTTAATGCCACAAATTCTCCTTTTTCAAATGTAAGTGTTACTTTTTCTTCTCCTTCATTTTTTAATTGAGAAGGATAGGCTTCACCCGGCAAAGGTTTTTCTGAAGTCAACGTTTCCTGTCCACCAACACTAGTTCCCCAAAGCCCTTTATTCACGGAGTATTTCGCTTTTTCCCATGACATATCTATTCCATTGGCTTTCAGATAGTCAATCTCTTCTTGTCTTGATAATTTTTTATCCCGAATAGGTGTGATGATTTCAATTTGTGGTGCCAAGGTTTGAAAAATCATATCAAAACGTACCTGATCATTTCCGGCTCCTGTGCTGCCATGTGCAATAAATTCTGCACCAATGCTTTTCGCATATTCCACTATTTCAATAGCCTGAATAATCCGTTCTGCACTTACAGATAAGGGATAAGTATTATTTTTTAAAACATTTCCAAAAACTAAATATTTAATTACTTTTTGATAAAATGAAGGTACGGCATTTATATTTTTATACGTAGATACACCCATTTTATAGGCATTTTCTTCAATGGAATTAATCTCATTTTGAGTAAATCCACCCGTGTTGACGCTTACGGCATGTACATCATATTCTTTAGATAAACTGACTGCACAATAAGAAGTATCTAACCCACCACTATAGGCTATTACTAATTTTTTCTTTAAACTCATTTCTTATCTTTTTTTAAAAACATGGTTTCTTTAATATGTTTTAATCTTTGAAACACTTTTGATTTCACTTGTTTCTTCTCATTGATATCCTTTGCCATTGGATCATATAACATGCCGGTACATAAGCACATTTTCCTTTCTGTCCTTGTTAACACATCATAATTTTTACAAGTCTGACAGCCATCCCAAAACGTCGGATCATCTGTTAATTCAGAGAAAGGAACAGGTTTATATCCTAAATCGGTATTCATTTTCATAACTGCTAAACCGGTTGTAATACTAAATATTTTTGCATCAGGAAATTTTGTTCTTGAATGCTCAAATATTTTATGCTTTATTTTTTTTGCTAAACCCGCATTTCTGTAGTTAGGATGCACAATTAAACCAGAGTTGGCGACATATTTACCATGGCCCCATTTTTCTATATAGCAAAAACCAGCAAAGGTATCCCCATCTAACGCAATAACGGCATTACCGTTTTCCATTTTTGTAATGATATATTCCGGGGTTCGCCTCGCAATACCCGTGCCTCTTACAGCAGCAGATTCTGCAATGGTTTCGCAAATGATCTCTGCGTACATACTATGTGATTTATCAGCAATTACAATTTCCATGTATTGTATCTATTATTTTTTTATTAAAATTTAAAATTAATCCTTTGGAGATAATGAACTGGACTCACCTAATTCAAATAATAAATGACACCCTTACGGGCGACGGGGAAAAATATGACACATAAAATAGTGGTTTATTGACCTACTAATTATATTTTGAAATGTTATGAATGCTATTTTATACAAGATGAAAAAAATTAAAATTACGTACGGATTGTGCTAACTAAAGACTAAAAGCTGCGGCGATTACTACGCTCGCGCAATCCGGGTGATGAAGGACGTATTTTATTTTTTAATGTATTCATACAGTAAAATTATATTTTTATTTTATTCTATCTGAAAAAACACTTGTTTTTTTGAAAGAATTATCAAAAGTTATTTAAAAAGAACTATTCATTAGGAATAATGTATTTTTTTGGAACACAAATCATAATAATAAAAAAGGAGCATTCAATAATTGAAGCTCCCTTTTCCCTTTTGCTATTAACAGTCTATTGGTTAATCTCTTACAAGTTTTTTATTTTTATATTTCGAAACCATACTTTATTACCATGATCTTGTAACCCTATATGTCCTGTATGGTGTTTTCCAAATCCTTCCCAACCTTTAAATTTTGACTTTTCAACCATAGCATCCCAGGCTTCCCCGTGCACAGGAAAAGTTACAATTTCAGTTCCATTTAATTTAACACTACCTTGGTTGGTTTCATGGTCAATTTTTAATTCACATAGATTCCATTCTCCAGCAGGCTTGCAAACATCATACATTGGCTGCACCATATCATATAAAGCACCTGCTTGATGAAATTTTGGATTTGCTAAAGCGTCCGGATGACGTTCATTATCTAATACTTGAATCTCTGGTCCCGTTTGATAGGCTTCCTTGAAATTTGGGTCTTCAAAAACACTCCAAAATATTCCGCTATTACCACCTTCAGAAATTTTCCATTCTATTGATAATTCAAAATTGGTATAACTATCTTTTGTAATTATGTTTTTTCCTCCTTCTTTGCCAGGAGTAAAAACCATCGCACCATCTTCAATGGTCCATTCTGGATACATTTTATCATCTAAATAACCTCTCCAATTATCATAAGAGGTCCCATCAAAAAGATATACCCATTCCGGAGCCATTTCTATTTCTTTTGTTTCTGTTTCAACAGTTACAGGTTCTTTAGTTACTTTCTTACACGCTGTAATCGCTAATCCAACCATTAGCAGCAAAATTAATTTCTTCATTTTTAAAAATTAAATAGTTTATAGTCCTAATATTTGTTTTAACTGTTCTTGATTTGTTTCACCACC
>JAHENA010000133.1 GCA_024643405.1 Flavobacteriales bacterium
CCTATTGTTGAAAAACGAAAAGGATTAACTTATACAAAAGTTCAAAGAGATTGGCAGGAAATACGACGTGGTCGCTATGTCGAATTCAATTTAGTACATGATAAAGGCACCTTGTTCGGGTTAAAAACCAACGGAAGAATTGAAAGTATTTTAATGAGCTTACCTCCACATGTGCAATGGGTTTATAACCATCACCCTGAAAAAGGAAGTGAAGAAGAAAAGCTTCTTTTAGTTTTAAAAGATCCTAAAAATTGGGCATAAAGATCTCTATATTGCTCTGTCTATGTTGTGGATTATATTCTTATTCACAACAAGATAGCATACCTGAAAATGAATATATAAAAAATTTTAACGATAAAATTTCTTCTAGATTATCATTAACTAATACTTATAATGAATTCAATTTCAGTAATAATAGTTTTGAATATAAATTAGAACCTAATAAAACAGATTATTTAGGCGTTTCTGTTCTTTTCAGAAGTGTTGAGCTTGATTTCGGTTTTGCACCAAATTTTTTAAAACTAAATGCAGACAATTCAAATTCTAAACTATTTAATTTAAACTTTAGATTTTTTCTTAATCAATGGATGCAAACTATTGATTTATATAAACAAAAAGGGTTTAGCACAGTAATTAATGACATAAAAATTGATCTTTCAGAAACTACAACATTTAAAGTAGGAGGATCTACATCCTATATTTTTAATCGTAATTTTTCTTTTAGAGCAATTGGTTATCAAAACGAATGGCAAAAAAAAAGCGCCGGAAGTTTTATTCCTAAATTATATTATTATTATACCAAATTTGAAGTAGCTGATTTAGGAATAAAAGAAAATTATTCTTTTTACGATATTGCTATTGCTCCTTCATACTATTATAATTTTGTGTTTCAAGAAAACTTTTATATTTCTTTAGGTCTTTCTGTAGGAATCGGAATTAATCACAACGAATTAAATTACGAATTAAGCTCAGAATCTAACACCTATGCGTTGTATGAACTTGGCTCTAGAATTGCTTTAGGATATAATTCTGATACTTTTTTTACAGGTATAAATAGTAATGTTTTATTTTTAAAACATCATGCCGATAGCGCTAATAAAATTGAAGACAAAATAACTTTTCTTGAATTTTATTTAGGTTATCGTTTTAAGGCTCCTAAAAAATTTATGAAATTAGCAGACGATTTTAATCGTAAATTTGGATTTTAAAAAAATATTATGTTCCCATTAAGACGAAACAGAAGATTAAGAACCAACGAAGCCATTCGCTCGATGGTTCGAGAAACTATAATCACGCCAAATGACTTTTTAGTGCCACTCTTTGTTGTTGAAGGTAAAGGTGTTAAAGAAGAAATAGCTTCGATGCCAAACTATTATAGATTTAGTTTAGACCTTTTGGAAAAAGAAGTGAAAGACCTTTGGAAGCTTGGACTGAAATCTGTTTTGCTATTTGTAAAAGTTCCCGATAATTTAAAAGACAATAAAGGAACTGAAGCATTGAACCCAAATGGATTGATGCAACGTGCCATTAAAACTGTAAAAAATGCCTGCCCTGATATGTTGGTTATGACCGATGTGGCACTTGACCCATTTTCATCCTATGGCCATGATGGGATTGTTAATAATGGAATGATAATCAATGATTCTACAGTTGAAGTATTAGCAAAAATGAGTATTTCACATGCTAAAGCAGGAGCCGATTTTGTTGCGCCAAGTGATATGATGGATGGACGTATTTTATCCATTCGTGAGGCTTTAGAAAAAGAAGGATTTACAAATACAGGTATTATGAGTTATTCAGCTAAATATGCCTCTGCATTTTATGGCCCATTTCGCGATGCTCTCGATTCTGCTCCTGTTGATCTGCAGAACGTTCCAAAAGACAAAAAAACATATCAAATGGATTTTGGAAATCGGTTAGAAGCTGTACGTGAAACCTTAATGGATGTTGATGAAGGCGCAGATATTGTGATGGTAAAACCAGGATTATGCTACTTAGATATTGTAAGAGAAATTAAAAATGTAGTCGAAGTTCCCGTAGCTGTCTATCAGGTTTCCGGTGAATATTCCATGATAAAAGCGGCTTCTGAAAAAGGATGGTTGGATCATGATGCTGTTATGATCGAACAAATTACAGCCATAAAGCGTGCTGGCGCTGATATTATTGCAAGTTATTTTGCCAAAGATGTTGTGAAATTAATTTCGTAATTTCAAAGAAAAAATTTATGAGCACATTACTGCTATGGGCAACAGTTTCCCTATTCTTTTCTTTTTTATGTTCCATTTTAGAAGCTGTACTCCTAAGCGTCACACCTACATTTATTTCAGTTAAAAAACAAGAAGGCAAAATTTATGCAAAAGTTCTTGAGGTATTAAAGCAAGATGTTGATAAACCATTGATTGCCATTTTAACTTTAAACACCATCGCACATACGCTTGGAGCCATGATGGTTGGTATTGAAGCAGAAAAATTACCTTATAAAATCGACCTTTTCGGAATAAATACCGTTGGGATAATCTCTGCAATCATGACTTTTTTGATTTTGGTCGCTTCAGAAATTATACCAAAAACCATTGGAGCAACCTACTGGAAACAACTGGCCAATTTTACATCTATTGCTTTAAATATTTTAATTTTTCCTATGAAATGGACAGGTTTGTTATGGCTATTACAGCTCACGACAAGACTAATAGGTAATAAAGAACATGGTAGTGTTTTAAGTCGTGAAAGTTTTATTGTAATGGCCGATATGGCTCATCAGGAAGGTGTATTTCAAGAATCTGAGAGTAAGATCATTCGCAATTTATTAAACTTTAAAGAGATTTTGGCAAAAGATATCATGACTCCTAGAACAGTCATAAAAACTGAATCGGAATCGATGACTATTGAAGCATTTTTTAACGAAAATCACAATATCCGTTTTTCAAGAATCCCTGTTTTTAATGATACTCCCGATAATATTACTGGACTTGTTTTAAAGGATGATGTATTTAAGGAAATGGCTTTTGATAATGGTTCCAAAATACTTTCAGATATCAAAAGAGATATTATTATTGTCCATAGAAATTTGCCAATTCCACAGTTATTTGAAAACCTAGTTGAAAACAAGAACCATATGGCATTGGTAGTTGATGAATATGGCTCGGTAAGCGGCTTGGTAACCATGGAAGATGTTATTGAAACACTTTTAGGATTGGAAATTATGGATGAAAGTGATAATGTTGCTGATTTGCAGTTAATGGCAAGAAAAAGCTGGGAGCAAAGAGCAAAACGTTTGGGTTTACTTGATAGTAAAGCTGAAGAGTGACATGGAATCGTGCATCATAAAATCGCCAATAGGATACACTGAAATTTTGGGTGATGAGAACGGTATTGTCTCCATTTCCGTTTTAAATTCTGATAAAACTGAAACTGAAATTATTCCATTAAACCTTCAAGATTGTGTACAGCAACTTCAAGACTATTTTAAAGGAAATAGAAAGTCATTCGGTTTAACGCTAAACCCAAAAGGTACTACTTTTCAAAAACAGGTATGGAATGAACTTCAAAATATTCCTTTTGGTAAAACTATAACCTATTTAGAACTTTCCAAAAGACTGGGTGATGTAAAAGCAATTAGAGCAGCAGCCAATGCCAATGGTAAAAACCCAATTTGGATTGTTGTTCCATGTCATCGCGTGATTGGAAGTGATGGAAGCTTAACTGGTTATGCTGGTGGTTTGCACCGTAAGCAATGGTTATTGGAACACGAAAGCCATTTTAAGCAGGTGTCTCTTTTTTAGATTTGATTTTCCAATCTTTATCAAGTAGAATTACTTGAAATATTTGTTATATTTATTTCAACTAAATACTTTGCCATGAAATTCTTAAAAAAACTTTTTATATGGGTCGTTTTAATATTAGGGTTATTAGTGATTACCTTATATATAACCGATACCGATTACCTTTTAAAGGCTGTAAGAACAATTTATCTTACCGGTCATTCTACAGCTTATTTGGAGGACTATGCTAAGTTTGATAATAAACCTGTTGAAAATGGTGTGCCTAAACCTTGGCCTAATCACAAAGATTACAATTCTGTAAAAGAAACCGAAGCTCTTAATCAAATAAATAAAACTAATAAAACCATTGCCTATGTTATTATTAAAAATGACAGCATTTGGTTTGAGAATTATTATGATGGATTTGATGTAAATTCAAAAAGTAATTCCTTTTCAATGGCAAAAAGTTATGTGTCGGGTCTTATGGGAATGGCAATTCAACAAGGTTATATTAAAAGTTTAGACCAACCGGTAAGTGATTTTCTACCAACATTTAGCGAAGGTTTAGCCGCTAAAATGACCGTCGGTGATTTATCAAGTATGAGTTCTGGCACTAACTGGGATGAAGCTTATTACTCGCCACTCTCCATTACTACACGCGCTTATTTTGATGATAATTTAGCAAAAGTAATTTTAGGATTAAAGGTGGTTAACGAACCTGGAAAATCTTATAAATATGCAAGTGGAGATACTCAAATGTTAGCAATGGTAATTGAAAAAGCCACTGGCAAAAAAATGTATAAATATCTAGAAGAAAGTTTTTGGAAACCTTTAGGTTCTGAAAATGCAACCCTATGGCAGGTAGATAGTAAAGAAAATGATTTAGTAAAAGCTTATTGTTGTATTGCTAGCAATGCCAAAGATTTTGCACGATACGGAAAGCTTTTTAAAGATTACGGCAAATGGGATGGTAAACAAATTTTAGATTCAGCCTTTGTAGCAAAATCAATACAGCCGCGTTTCAAAGAAAGTCCAGAATATGGTTATGGATGGTGGTTAAAAAAGCAAAATGGGAAAGACTTTTTTATGATGCGTGGGCATCTAGGCCAATATGTTATTGTTGAACCGAATGATAATATTATTATAGTGAGATTAGGTCATTCAAAAGGAACCGGAGCAGAAGTAGCTTCATTTACAGAGGACATTTCTACATATATTGATGAGGCCTATAACATGCTTGGAAAATGATTTCAAAATTAAATCTTGAAAATATATTATTCCTGGATATCGAAACCGTCCCTGAAACACAACATTTTTCTGATCTTGATATAACTAAACAAGAGCTATGGGAGCTTAAATCTCAATATCAACGAAAAGAAGATTCAACAGCTGAAGAATTTTATGATCGTGCAGGTATTTGGGCTGAGTTTGGAAAAATCATTTGTATTTCAGTTGGGTATTTCAATATTAAAG
>JAHENA010000134.1 GCA_024643405.1 Flavobacteriales bacterium
TAGAAAAACTTGATATTAGAATAACAGGTATTGAGACATTAAATGACCTTCACAGCATGGCTTTTTTGGTAGTCGATGAGAAAGATATGAAACCCATACGAGATGCATTAAAACCTCATCGCGGCCAAGTTTTTTAGGTAATTTATACACATTAAATACTTGAGTTTACAAGAATAATTAAGTAACTTAGTTTTCGATAGAATGAGCTATAATTAAATAAACCCTATTTCGAAATTATTGCGCATTAAAATAACTCTTTTCTGAGTGGTGGTTCTTTAAATAATGTAATAAATATGATTTTGGATATTGGAGATACAAAAAATCATAACAAATTGCGTAGTCGAGTATTTAAACATATGCTCAAAACTAGAGGCTGGAAATACCGCGCCTTTTTAAATTATTTACGCTTTTTTAAATATATCGCATTTGCTCCTACTAGAGGTAAGTTCCTTGAATCTTATTATGTTTTAATGCGTTTTCTTGATGACATTGTTGACGGGGATGCTCCATTACCTCAAGGATACAAAAATGAAAGTGATTATATCTCCAAAAAAATTGATTTTTCAAAAAACCCAATTAACCCAAATGATGAAGTAGATTGTTTAATGCTTTTTTGTTTTAATCTAGCAAAAAAATTTGAAGAAGAATTCAAAGAAGAAACTCAAGATATTTTAAATTCCTTGCTCTTCGACGCCAACCGACGGGGTAAAATGATGATTTTCCCTAAAAAGGAATTGATGCATCATTTCCATTTATTAGATATCAGGGGAACTATAAAAGCCACTTTAAAGATTTTTAAAGATGACCCGGCAAAATATACGATATTAGAACCGCTTGGGATAGCGTGCCGTTACCAATATGATATTGAAGATATTGAAACAGATCTAGCTGCTGGTTATGTAAATATTTCACAAGAAGAATGCAGCCAATTTAGCATTGTAAAAGAGGATCTTAATAACCCTTTTTCTTTGAATATAAGAAAGTGGTTATTTCAACGCGCTCAAGATGGTTTACAACTTCTTGAAGAACATCATCGCAGATTACCCGAAGGCAATTTTTCTGCTTTAGAAAAATGGACGTTTTCTTTGGTTTATGAATATCCTGCGCGAAAAGTTTTTAATAAAATTATTTTACAAACCGATAACAGTTGAATGAAAGTGAAAAAATCTAATTTTCATCTAAATAAATGGTTTCTTGATTTCATAGGAAACAACGGTGAAACTATGATTTTTTATGCCGCAACCTTATCATTTAAAGGTGTTGTAGTTCATTATGCGAGTTGGATAAATTACAATTTCAATAATGGAGTTACTGTTAAATCACATTTTAGAAATGTAAATCTTCCAGAAAAAACAGACGAATTGATTACCTGGTTTGACGATAAATTTAAAGTATCTGGCAGCTGGCAATCTTTAACTAAGCCCATAAAAGCACGAATATTTAATGACGAGGAGGGTTATCTTGACTGGCACTGTTGGCAACCTGCTTCCAAAGTTAAACTTAACATAAACAATAAAAATATTGAAGGCCATGGCTACGCCGAGCAACTGATACTTACGACCCCTCCTTGGCATATACCTATGCATGATCTGCGTTGGGGTAGATTCCAATCATCAAATGATACAGTGGTGTGGATTGAACTACGAAAAGAAATTAAACAACAATGGTTATGGCTAAATGGTCACAAAATTATGAATGCCACTATTGAGGATGATTTCATTGAGTCAAAAGAGAATAAATTTTTTATTAAGCTTGATCGTAGTGTTGTATTAGAATCTGAAAAAAAAATATTTCATGTAGTTGAGACACTTTTAAAATACCTGCCTGGATTCAATCAAATAATGCCTATTAAATTTTTAATGGCTACCAACAATAAGTGGTTAAGTAAAGGCGAATTAGAACGTCATGGGCAAGCAGTTACTCAAGGAATGGCTATACACGAATGGGTGAATTTCAATACAAAAAATTAATGATTTTAACATTAGAACATATCGCCATGTCATTTGGAAGAAAAGAAGTCTTAACAGATATTTCTTTTCAACTCAAGGCAGGGTCTATTACTGGCATTGTGGGTGAAAACGGGTCTGGTAAATCGGTCTTAATGGAAATCATTGTTGGTGCTAGAAAAGCTAAAAATGGAACAATTTACAAAAATTGCAGTGTAGGCTATTGTCCACAAGCTGCAGTACTCTTTCCTCAGCTTACTATACAAGAGCATTTTACTTATTTCTCAGAGGCTTACGGTATTAACAAAGATCTAGCAAAGCCACAATACCAAGCATTACTAAATCACTTTAACTATAAGAAATATCTAAATGAAAAAATTATCCATTTGAGTGGTGGGACACAACAAAAACTAAACCTCTCTATCGCTCTTCTTCATAAACCTGAATTATTAATCTTGGATGAACCCTACAATGGATTTGACTGGGACACCTATCAGAGGTTTTGGGATTATACAAATGAGCTCAGAGAACAAGGTTGTGCCATTCTAATTGTAACTCATTTATTAAGTGAAAAGAAAAGATTTGATCGCATTTATGAACTTGAAAACGGTAAATTAATATGACGACCAAAAAAATTAGAACCGGATTTTTAATGATTTTTAAGATGCTATTACGTCAAAAAATTGTTATAACCTTACTTTTAATAATCCCAGCATTTTTCTTAACAGTTGTTGAACTTACCACCTCTAACAGAATACTTCCTTTCCAATTAGCGTCTCTGGGTGATGAATTTTTTATAAATATAAGTGAAAAGGGTATTTCATTCATTTTTTTCGCCGTTGCCTCATCCGGGTTTCTCGTGTCATTTTTAGCGCTCAATCTTATTCAAAGAAACAATAAAGTAAATAGAAGGCTCATTATTTGTGGATACCATCCTATTGAATTAATAATTTCAATTTTGCTAGTGCTGTTTGTAGTCATACTATTAATAGCTGTTTATGTAGGCTTACTTACCAACGCTTTTTATAATGTCGATAACCTTGGTCGATTCATTTTAAGTTTAATACTTATTGGTTTCGTCTATGGCAGTTATGGATTGGCAGTTGGCAGCTTAATAAAAGTAGAATTAGAAGGTATTTTGATGATTGTTCTACTTGTAAATATTGATGTAGGTTGGTTACAGAACCCTTTATTTTATGCAGAGGCTCAAAATCAGGTACTCATAAAATATCTTCCGGCTTATTTTCCCTCTCAAACAGCCATTATTACGGCATTTACAGATTATTCTGCTGTGAGTGCTACCGTGAACAGTATATTATATGGATTCCTTTTTTTAATTATTTCAATGTTAATTTTTTTCTATAAAATGCGAACAAAATGAATAAAACAAGTACTCAATTTAACAAAACACTATATGCCATTGTCTTTCTCATTATTATACCCGGCATGCTTTGGTTCTGGGCCAAATTTACAGAAGACCTTATCAGTCTTCCCATTATTGGATCTAAATTAACCGGATGGATTTTCTTTATTCTTGGAATTATATTAATGGCTTGGGGTATGTATTCTTTAAAAAAATACGGTAAAGGATTACCTATGAATGCTTTTCCGCCGCTTAAATTTGTAAAAAAGGGTCCATACCAACTTTTTAGACATCCTATCTATTGGGGATTTGGCTTTTTATTAGCAGGATTCTTTATGTTAACAAAATCGACCAGCGGTCTTTGGTTGGTAACACCTGTTACCATACTTTCAATGATTGCTCTTGTACTGGGATATGAGGCAATTGACCTAAAAAAAAGATTTCCAGAAGAATTTATTACAACCATTTTTGATCTTCCGGGAAAAACACACCACGTGCCAGATATAAGAGATCGTTCTATTTCTTTGTTCTGGGTTTTGGGACCATTATTTATAAGTAATTTTATCCTTTCTAAATTAATTGGTTTTACCTCACTGCTTTTAGGTAAACTTCCAAATCTAGTATTATCGACTGAAAATCAATATATACCTCTATTAAGTATTTTATTTTTAGTGATTATCCCTTTTATCATCAAAAGAAAAGATTTCCTGAGAACATGGACTATTACAAGTGTTATAGCTGTATGTATTTCCTCTTTTACAGCGCTGTTATATCCTGAAATAGCTGAGCAATATCTTGCATTTCAACGTACATTTATATTTAATGTACCAATCTTTTTAATATTGCTCTCACTGAGTCCGATTTTGAGACAATCAAAACTTTTAGGAATTTCAATTAGCCTGATAGCTATCATTCTTATAATACTACAATTAACTTACGGTCGTTCTACTTTAGTACAGTTAAGTAGTTCTGTTGTTATCTTTCTCATAGCAAATAATTATTTACACCTTTGGATTTTTTTAAAGAAAGGATCAGAAAACATTGCAAATTCCTGGAAGGAATGGGTGTTTGGTAAAGTAAGAGTGATTAATCACGGGTTTTATGTTGGTTTTGGGACCTTTCTTGGTATTTTACTTTGCGGAATTTTAGTAGGTGACAGTTATGCTTGGGCTATTCTTATGTTCGCCGTAGTGGTTATTATATTTTCAGCTCTTTGGGCTCAAATCATTGAAGGCTCTGAGAAATTGAAAAGGCCCTATGGATATTATGGTGCCTTAGTAGGGATTATTTTTGCCAGCACAGTCGTATGGGCCATGGGTTACCATGTCTGGGTCATAATTGGTGCCATTTCAGCAGTTATGCCTTGGGTACAAGGCATCGGGCGTTTTCGTTGTTTGGTAAATGGTTGTTGTCATGGCAGTAAAGTAGATAACCCAGAAATTGGTATTAAATACTTTCATCATCGCTCTCGGGTTTGTGGTATTTCACATTTAAAAGGTGAACTACTTCATCCTACTCCACTGTATGCAATAATCTGGCTCTTTTTTGTAGGATTAATTTTAATATCTCTGTATATAAATAATTTTTCCTCAGCTTTTATTTTTGGTCTGTACTTAATTCTAACTGGTATTGGTCGCTTTGTGGAAGAAGCCTACAGAGGTGAAGTACAAACACCAATCATAAAAGGTCTTAGATTATACCAATGGACAGCCATTTTATCGGTTATTATTGGTATCGTTATGACTTTAATTCATATCGATCCTGTGGATATAACACCTGATTTTGGATGGCAGACAATAGTATCTGCTATAATTGGAGGCTTATTTACAACTTTTGCTATGGGAATTGATTTTCCGTATTCAAATGCTAGATTTTCAAGGCTTGTGTAAGAAGTCTTATTT
>JAHENA010000135.1 GCA_024643405.1 Flavobacteriales bacterium
AGAAAATATAATTTGTTTTGGGTTTTAAATGCAATATAATCTTTACTGCCAATTCTATAGTGTTGTGGCTGACTTATAATAGTATTGTTGGCAGATTTAAAATTGAATCCATTTACTGTTTTTAGGCTAGTATCATACATCAATATGTTTTTTCCCTGCGTTATTAATAATCGGTAATTTTTAGTTTTTTCATAATCAAAAACAGATAATGGCTGTGTAATGGCATCATTGAAATTACCCGGAAATGGTAAGACATCATTGCCATTCCTATCAATGATATATAATTTATGGGGTGTTGTGAATGCCAACTGCAAACGTCCATTTTTATAAATATCTATTTGTTCTATCTGTCCTAAAACAGGACCGTCCAGTTGTTTTTTCCAAAGTATTTTTCCGGTATTTGATATTAAATAAAGCTTGTTTTTAACATCTTGAACCACAATTTCTTTTTGCTTGTTTAAATGATTAATGACTAATTGAGGATTATTCAATAGATCAGCATCTAATTTGATATTTAATTCTTCAGAAATGGAATTTTGTAAGGCTTTCGCTTTTGTTTTATTTATGATGCCATTCACATGAGCAAAATCATGATCATAAACAAACTGAAGGGCTGACGTTTTATATTTTTCAATTGAAATAGTAATGTCTTCAGCGGTATTCTGATTTAAAATATTATTTAATAAGGTGGGGTTTAATACCACTAATAATGATGAAGCATCACTTAACTGTTCATGAACATCATTAAAATAGGTTTCTTCACTGATGGTGGTTTTATTTTGATAATTTGAAATGATACTTTTTAGGAGTTCTAAATCATCAGCGAACACAAAGAAGTTGTCTAAAATGCAATATTTAGTGGCTTTATCGAAAGATATTAATGGTGAAAATACATTTTTAAATAAATCGGGTTGGCTAAAATTAAAAATGTCAACTTGCCTAAAGTTTTCAATATTGGTTTGCTCACTTATTAGTGCATCTTCTGTCGAAATGCCATCCAAAGAATTTAAAACAATGGCATTATTTTCAGAATCATAAATAATTCCGGCTTCAATAATATTATCAAAGAGAGTGCTATTTATTTTTAAGGTATCTACCAGAGTATATTTAACAAGATTTGAGCGAAAATCTTTATAATTATTGAATGTAATACTTAAAAACCCGGCACTGCTTGAAGGTGTAATGTTTTGGATTTGATTTTCTTGAGGTATGGTATTTTTAAAAACATTCATAAAGCTTTTTACAGAGTCATTAGCTTGAGAAATACCATTTATTAAAATGTTATCTTGGCTGATGTCTGCATCAATAGCGAGGTAGTTTGTAAGCTTTTCTAATGGTAAAATATTGTAAGGAAGAATAGATTTTATTAAACTATTTTTATCATTTTTAATAATGATAGAAGCCATTTTAGTATCATCAGTAGTTAGATATATCTTTTCTAAGTCACTATTTGAGTTGGTGTATTCAAAAGCTTTTTCAACAATTTTTTTTGAAGTTGAAGTGAAAAACGTGCTGTCTATTATGGCGCTATAAAAAGTTTCATTATTCAATACAGATTTAGTAATAGATTTGTTATTATATGTTAAGGTTTCTTCTTTGTAATTTTTTAGGGAATCTCTAACAAATAGGTTGTTTGAATATTTAGTAATTGCAGAATATTGTAAACTGTCTAAATGGTCTTTTGAAAAACAAATTAGAATTTGTCCTTTTGGTTTTAAAAGTGATAAATATTTTAATTTTTTATTTAATTTTTTATAAGTGTCTGTTTTTGAAAAGCCTTCTAAAAAATCGTTATTATCAATACTGCTTTTTAAACTCTCAATGTTCGAGGTCTTTAAAATAATAGAGGTATTCTCTGGAATAAAATAAAAAAGTGTTGAATGATTGATGTCTTTTTTGGAACAGCTAAAAATAAAAAGGAATAAGAGGGAATACCTTAGGAATCTCATGAATCGATTAATTTATGCAAAGATAAAAACTTATAGGTCAAATTTTAATTGTTCTGGCAATAGTCTGAATGTTTTTCTGTGATATTTGGTGATGCCGTATTTTTTTATAGCCTCTCTGTGTTCTTTGGTAGGGTAGCCTTTGTTTTGTTTCCAATTATACATGGGAAATTCTTCATGAATTTTATTCATATACTCATCTCTGTATGTTTTGGCTAAAACAGAAGCTGCGGCAATACTCATATATTTTCCATCTCCTTTGATAATGGTTGCAAAAGGAATTTTTTTATAGGATTTAAACTTATTGCCATCAACAATAATAAATTCCGGAGCATGATTAAGTTGCTCGATGGATTTATGCATGGCTAAAATGGATGCGTTTAGAATATTAATGCTATCAATTTCTTCCTGAAAGATATGAGCAACTCCATATGTTAAAGATTCCAATTCAATGATTGGTTTGAGTAAATCTCGTCTTAATTCAGTAAGTTGCTTTGAATCATTGAGTAATTCATTAGTGAATTTTTCGCTTAAAATAACTGCCGCAGCAGTAACAGGACCTGCCAAACAACCTCTACCAGCTTCGTCAGTGCCACATTCTAATTTAAAATCTGAATATTTTAATAAGAGCATTTCAAGAGATAATAGGGTTAAATTTATAATTTTAATAACATAGTTTTAAAGAGATTTTCAATTATTTCAAAAAATTGAGAATTTAATAATCATTAAAGATTTCTTGATTTAATACAATTTATAATGGTTATATGCTAAATACAAGCCAGATTACCGATGAAAATTGCATTATCTACAATGATGAGTTGATTTTTTGATTATTATTTTGGTATTTAAAAAAATTAGATTCATTTTTGCCGTCGACTAATTCAAATAAATTATTACGTTTCATACTTTATAGTTTGATTCTTTTTATAGAAAGCCAGCAATTTATTGCTGGCTTTCTTATTTAAAATAATTGGCGGTGCTTTACGTTCAAATAATTACTTTTGCTTTGGAAATGATCATTTATGAATAAAATAGTTATATCACTTTTTTTATTGTTGTGGGTTAGCGGGTTGTATGCACAAGGAGAGAGAACCCTTTCCAAAGGAGGTCAAGGAGCTGTAAAAGGTCAGGATACTGTTTATGATAATTCATTTAATTCAATGGATTTCAAAAACCGTAAAAGCACAAAGCAGCAAGTTGCTAAAATTACAGATTACCTTATAATTAGTCCAGAAAATGATACAACTTATGTTGATACCACATTAACTATTTATAAAGATTATAAATTTAATTATTTAAGAAAGGATGACTTTGGATTAATTCCTTTTTCAAACCTAGGCCAGACCTATAATTCTTTGACTTACAATTTTGAAAATACCAGACTGATGCCAAGTTTTGGCGCACGGGCAAGGCATTTTAACTATATGGAAATTGAAGACATTAATTATTACCGAGTGCCAACCCCTTTAACAGAGTTGTTTTTTAAAACAGCTTTTGAACAAGGTCAATTAGTAGACGCCTTTTTTACCGTAAATACAACGCCACGATTTAATTTCTCTATCGCATATAAAGGGTTGCGATCCTTAGGAAAATATCAGCATATTTTAACCAGTACTGGTAATTTTAGGTTTACTACAAATTATGCATCAAAAAACAGCAGATACCTGTTAAGAACGCATATTGTAACGCAAGATTTGCTAAATGAAGAAAATGGAGGATTGAATGATGAAAGTGTGCTTAGTTTTGAGTCTGGTGATCCTGAATTTTTGAAGCGTGCTATTTTAGAAGTGAATTTTGAAAATGCTGAAAGTGTACTTAAGGGTAAACGATTTCATTTAGATCATTCATTTAATATCATTCAGAAAAAGGATTCTACTTCAAGTAATAAACTTGGTTTAAGACATATTATGTCTTTTGAAGACAAGTATTATCAGTATAACCAAACAAATGCTTCTAGTTATTTTGGCAATGCCTTTAATAATTCAAATCTGGAAGACAAAGTAACTTTGGAAAATTTTTATAATCAGGTTCAATTAAACTATAGTAATGATTTATTAGGTGACTTGCAGTTTCATGTAAGTAATAACAATTACAATTATGGTTATGATAAGTTAGTTATACTTAATGGAGAAACTATTACTAATAGATTAAAAGGAGATATTTATGCTGTTGGTGGTAAATACCATAAAAAATATAAAAATTTTGATTTAGAAGGTGAAATGGGAATAAATATCCTGGGAGATTTTGATGGAAATTATATAAAAGGAAGCATCTCATTTAAAATGAATGAAGATATCTCAGCAACAGCTCAAATAAATCATAGTTCAAAAGCACCTAATTATAATTTCTTATTGTACCAAAGTGATTACATTAATTATAATTGGCAGAATAATTTTAATAATACAGAGACTCAGCAAGTCGCCTTTCATTTAAAATCAAAGAAGTTAGCTAATATATTTGTAGACTATTCTACTATAACAGATTATACTTACTTTAAAAAAGATGAGACGACTAATCTAACCAAGACGTTTCAAAACGGCACAACTATTACTTATTTGCGGATAAAATTGGAAAAGGAAATTCGATTAGGAAAATTTGCTTTGAATAACACCTTATTATATCAAAATGTACAGGACGAAAAAAATTCATTAAATATTCCCGAATTTACAACCCGTAATACGTTATACTACTCTACAAATATGTTTAAAAAAGCTTTGTTTTTGCAAACAGGAGTTACTTTTAATTATTTCACAAAGTACTATATGGACGATTACGATCCTTTGTTGGCGGAATTTATTGTTCAAAATGAAAAGCAATATGGAAATTTTCCAAGATTCGATTTTTTCTTAAATGCAAAAATACGTCAAACACGTATCTATTTAAAAGCCGAACATTTCAATGCATCCTTTACTGGATATAATTATTATTCGGCACCAAACTACCCTTACAGAGACTTTATTGTGCGTTTTGGTATTGTTTGGAACTTCTTTATGTAAACTTCTCGAATTCTCAGTTAAAAAAATCTTGTTCATTTTTTCCTGTTTATTCATTCAAAAAAGTTTGATATTTTATAAATAGGTTGATAAAGGGGGGTTCTTGTGGGTATTTTTTCATGTATAGTTATGTTTAATAACTGGGTTTATTTTTGAAAGAGCGAATAAAT
>JAHENA010000055.1 GCA_024643405.1 Flavobacteriales bacterium
AGCATATAAAAAAGACAAACCTATAAGCGTTAATAAGCCTAATGAAATAAGAGAATCTTCAACTCCATAGTTTGTACCTATTAGTAAAGCTGGACCTTCAAATTTTGCTTTTATTACCGTGCCCAAGTCTTCGAGACCAGAAAGGTTTGATCCGTAAAAAGGTTGTGCTAGATTCCATCCCAAATGAAAAGCAAATGGCAACCAAATTCTTTTGGTATAGGTGTACATTAAGCCATGTGTGACACCAAAAATAACTCCGAGTAAAAATGACAAGAAAGTACTGTTCTCATTAAAGGTATGCGGAAGCTCAAATAAAAACCCCATAACAAACAACGCAATAAAGGTGCCTTGCCAATTTTCTAAAATACGGTAGAGTATTCCTCTAAAGAAAATTTCTTCTATCAAGGCAGCTCCTACCAACATTGAAAGAGGTTTTAAAAAATACCCGGAATTTGAAATACTGAGTATAGAATAATACCCCAATAAATGCAACATAAGAATTACCAGCGATATTGATAAAAATCCTAGAACTAAACCTATAAAAAGTTCTTTTGGTAGATAACGCAAACTCAGTTCGGTAATTTTTCTTTTATCATAAGACTTAAAGACAAAATAGTAAGTTAACAACAATATAATGGCACCGAGATAATTGGCAAATGTCTTTGCAAGGTCTTCAGAAGGAATAATCGCTACAAAAAAAGGCCTGAGTATAAAATTTTGCATTCCAATAAATACAGTAATACAAGTTGCTGCACCAATGATAATTCTGGTAATTGGAAAATTAATTATGGTACTAAATTTAGTTTTCATGATTTTTGATTTTCTAGCTTTTATGTATAGGATATTGAAGGCGATTTAACTTGTGTTTTTTGAGTTACAATTTTTCTTTAATTGCTTTTCTCCAATAGTAAATCGCGAAGAAAAAAGTCACAATTGCAAACATAATTCCGTTTTCGCCAAGCCAATATTCTGTTCCTTCAACTTTTGTTGTTAATGGAGGAAATATTTTCTGAATATATACATTACTTACTGCGTGAAAGAGTACTGCGGGCCATAAACTTTTAGATTTAAACGTGTAATAAGTCATCATAAATGACATCGATATAATAACAACAAAAAAGGTTGTCAATTCCAAGATGACATTTTCACCATAATATACTATTAAAGGCCAATGCCAAGATGCCCAAATAATTCCACTAAAAATAGAAACTCCAGTAAAAGAAAGTACTTTTCTTAATTCAAAAACAAAAAAACCTCGCCATCCTATTTCTTCTCCTAAAGTAGTTGCCATTGCTCTTATAACGCCTATAGTTCCTAACAACATAACAGCTACAATTAAAGCTAATGTTGGATTTAATGCTCCTATTCCAACTAATTCGAGTTTGGTTGCCCAATCTAGAATCATTTCTTTAGTAGCCAAACTGCCAAACCCCAAAAGCCAAATAAGGATATAAGTAGTTAAGGCATATAAGGCAGGAATGAAATAAGACCATTGAATATATTTCCAATTTCCCCAGTTCCAATTCAAAGAAGAAATAGAACGTCCTTTCAGTTTTAATGTGATTATTGCAGCGACCGCTGGACACCACATCAATCCACCGATATACATGCTTGAAGGATATAAATTTACTATTGCATAGTGAAATAGTGAGCTTAAAATGGTTACTATAGCCATGAAAATAAGGATTGTTTTCCAAGTTTCTTTAATTTCAGATGTTGTTTTATACATTCTTATTGATTGTTTTTATTAACGACGATAGTATGGAGTTTTTGCTACTTTGTATCTACTATCAATACCTTTTTAAATTCTATAGATCAACTAGTTTATATCCCAAATTTTAATAGTTTTATCTTCACTTGGTGTCGCTAAAAGTTTCTTGTCTGAACTTACATCCATGCCTAAATTGATATCATTTGTATGCTTGGTTAGTGTTTGTAAAATTTTCTCTTTCTCAATATCCCAAAGCGTTGCAAGTATAGGTTGTGTATAACCTGTAAACCCAAATTGATATTCTAAAAATTCACCAAGCATTTTTTTGTCTGTTCCTCCAGCTAATACTTTATTATTATCAATAAAAACTACCGAATGTATGGCTTCATTTTCTCCCTTCAAAGTATGTAATAGTTTCCAAGTTTTGGTATCCCATATTTTTACAGTCTTGTCATCACTACCACTTGCTAATAACTTTCCATTTGGGCTAAAATCCATCGTTAATGGAACCAAAGAATGCTCCAAAAGAGTCTTCATTAACTTGCCTGTTTGCATGTTATATATTCTAATAGCATTATCACTTCCAGATGCCAATAATAATTCTCCTGTAGGGCTAAACAGTACTTCCCAAATATTATGTTCAGCATCTTTAAATTCATAAATTAATTGCCCTGTTTCAAAGTTCCATACACATACTTTATCATCATCTCCACCGGCCGCAATAAACTTCCCGTCAGGACTATAATTTACTGACCATAAAGTGCCTTTGTTGCCTTTTAAGACACGAATTAATTGTCCAGACTTAACACTCCAAATCCTTGCTTTTCCATCATATGAGCCAGTGCAAACGGTTAAACCATCTGGGCTAAAATCTACTGAAGGTGTTCCATGTTCATGAGGTAAATTATATACAATTTCACCTGTAATTCTTGACCAAATTTTTGTATCATTTTCTACACCACCACTTACTATTAGAGAATCATTCGGGCTAAATTTCACTTCCCAAACACCAGCAGAATGTAATAAGAATGAATTCTTTAATTTAATAAAGTTTCCGTCAACTAGTTTTGGTTGCTTAAATAATTGGGAATACACAAAATATGTTAAGCTCAATAATAATAGTAGAAGCAATACGGTTTTAAATTTTTTCATACTAATTGATATTTTTTAATTTTTGAATCATTGCCTTTGCTGATTCTGAATTTGGATTTAATTCTAATGCTTTTGTGTATGATTTTAGTGCATTTGCTTTATCACGATTTGTAAAATAGGCTTCTCCTAAACTATCCCAAGTATTGGCTTCTTTTGGATATAATCTGGTATTTTCTTGAAAAACTATGATGGCATTTTCAACCGATTTATCTTGTAAAAATGTATATCCAATCTTGTTTAAAACCTTGTTCTTATTTCTTTCAACGGTTTTATTAATGGCTTCTATGTAAGCTGTTATAAATGCGTCTTTTTCAAATGTTTTAATGTCTGGTTGCACTCCTTTTCCTTCCCAGTTGGTTTTTGTGATGGGGTGTATTGATTCAATATAAGGAACCGAAATTGTAAAGTCATCATTTAAATTAATTCGTTTAGTCCTGTTAGCGCCTCCTTTTGTGACTTCACCAACAACAATCGCTTTGTCTAAATACTTCAAGATGTATGTAAATGCTTCCGCAGCAGAAAAAGTATTACTGCTTGTTAAAATGTAAACAGGTTTGTTTGTATACCTTGTTCCTTGAACTTGTGCAAGAGTGAATAACTGGGTTTTTGTATTGGTTTTTCGCTCATAAAAATCGCTTAATAAAACTGGTGTTTCATCGAAGAAATAACTTGATAAGAATTGCATTATACTCGGATCGCCTCCTCCATTTGTCCTTAAATCGATTATGAGGGCATTGGTATTTCTTAAAAAATTCATAGCAGCCGTAGCGGCCTCTTCAGCATATTTAATATCAGCAAACATGCGTAGATTTAGATAGCCAATATTCCCGTCTAATATTTTTGTTTCTGTGAATCCGAAGTTAACTTCTGCCATTTTCATAGCCATTTTTTTCTCCATTTCTAATTCCATCTCGTCAGACATTAAACGTTTGCTTTGAGCAATGCGTTTGGGTTCAAATCGCACATTAAGATGTAGGTCTTTACTAACGCTTTGTAAATCTGCAGTTAGTATTTCAGAAAACTCAATTGGATTAGAAATTGAACTGTACTTTTTTGAATTCAATTTTATAGCAGATGACATTTGTTTTGCTAAATCTAAATTGATATAAGATTCTAGTAGATTTTCTGAGATTAGTTTTAGCACTACTTTTTTTTCTTTTTTTGTGATTTCCTTGTTTTGTGATGTTACATTAGTTATTGTTAGAATTGCTAATGCGAATAATAAGATATGTTTTTTCATGTTAAATTGATTTTAAATTCAATACAAACATATTATCAATTCAAAAGTCAATAAACTTAATTTCATGATTTAGTAGATTATTGACATACACGACATAATTTCAATCACTAATTGATTTTGGGTTTGATTTCAACTTGTTTATGAGTGTTTTTTTAACGTTGGTGCAAATTATTCTAAAAACAATACTAATAGTAGTAGTTTTACATTATGATTTCATTTCTAAAAAAATACAAAGCATTTATATATGGACTCTTGGCCTTTAGAGCGATAGTATTTATTTTATCATACTTTGATTTAATTCTTATTGATAATTCAGAAGTATTGGCGAACACCTTGAGTTTTATTTTTGGCTGGTTAATAATCTCATTACCCATTCATTATTATTCATTTCTAAGACAGCATAAAACCACTAGCATAAAACTAGTAGGATTGATTTTTCTTTTTTTAGTTATTATTATTAATGATATACATGCTAAAATAGTTGACAATCCTATAACCTTTGTAGGATTGGTAAGTGTTGCATTGAGTTTTTTCGCATTGATAGCACCTTCCTATTTTAAGAAATATGCTTTAATTATCATTGGATATTATGTTTTAGCTTTAAGTTATTTCTATTATATAAGAGTTTATATGGATGACCTTAATAGCTACTTACAGCAAGAAAAAGAGATTAAAATTATTTTAACAACACCTATTTTAGTATTATTTTTAAGTTGGTTTTATCAACAATGGAAATGGTTAAAAACCGTTGAATCTAAAAAAGCCAAAGCAGAATTAGCACTACTAAAAAACCAAATTAATCCTCACTTTTTTTTTAATACCTTAAATAATTTATATGGTTTAACCGTTGAGAAATCTGATGATGCACC
The DNA here is from genome assembly GCA_024643405.1 of Flavobacteriales bacterium. GTDB lineage: Bacteria > Bacteroidota > Bacteroidia > Flavobacteriales > Flavobacteriaceae > Yeosuana. The sequence continues at coordinate 4,973 of JAHENA010000055.1, forward strand.
TAGTGTTGTTCTAAAACTTTCAGACATGATGCGTTATACCATTTATATGGGAAAAGAAGATTTTGTACCGTTAAAAGATGAAATAGCTTATTTAAAAAACTATATTGAATTGCATAAAATTAGGTATCACAAAACCGTTGATATTCGTTTTAACTATTCTGATGAACTAGATTATCAAATTGCCCCTTTATTGTTTATCATTCCTTTGGAAAATGCCTTTAAACATGGAGTAGAAAGTTTAACAGAAGATGCCTTTGTTCATGTTAATTTAAAAACAGATGAGGGAATAATTCATTTTGAAATTGAAAATAATTTTGGAACACAAGAAGCCAAAAGCCATGTTGGTATTGGATTAGACAATTTAAATCAACGCATAAAATTATTATATCCTAATAAGTATAAAATACATATTGAAGTTAAAGAGAATAGTTATAAATTATCGCTTAAAATAGATACGAAATGATTCATTATTTAATCATTGATGACGAACCCATTGCACATCGTATAATTGAAAAATACTGTGAAAATTTACCTCATTTAGAAAAGAAGGGCAATTGTTATAATGCTTTGGAAGCCATACAATTTTTAAACGAAAATGTTGTTGATTTAATTTTCCTTGACATTAATATGCCTAAATTATCAGGTTTCGATTTTTTAAAAACAATTATCAATCCTCCCAAAATTATTGTTACAACAGCTTATAAGGAATTTGCTTTAGAAGGATATGAACTTAATATTTCTGATTATTTGCTGAAACCATTCAGCTTTGAACGTTTTGTAAAAGCTATTAACAAAACAATTGCATTAACTGAAAATACAAAAAGTTCATCTATACTATCAAACATTGAAACTGAACCAAATACTACAAGTTTTTTCTTAAAAGGTGATAAGAAGCATCATCAAATTCATTTTGAAGATTTATTATTTATTGAAGCTTACGGACATTATACCAAAGTATATTTAAAGAACGACATGATTGTTACCAATCAAAAAATTTCAGATTTTGATAACCTACTTTCAAAATCAGATTTTATTAGAACTCATAAATCTTTTATTGTTGCTAAAGATAAAATCAACCAAATTGAAGGTAATAGGATCTTAATTAACCAGCATAAAATACCTATTGGACAGACCTATAAGGAGAATGTGAATAGACTTTTCTGAAATCAGCTTCTTCGAAAAAGTATTTATACCTCCAATAAAAACGGCTTTATATTTATTAAAATCGACTTATTCAGAAGTAAGAGAATTTTCTACTTTTCCTATAATATTTTTATATCATAACCACTAATCTCTATTAAAACTATTGAGATAGAAACTTTCTTACCTATTTTTAATTGCTCTTGTCCCTATGAAAGAAGGGAAAAAATCGTCCATTTTGTTTTCTCCTCCCCAATCATCTTCAAACATATTTATCAAACTAAAACCAGCTTCTAATTGTCCACTAATTTGATCCGTTAAACTATGCCCAAATACCAAAGCTTCATTATTCTTTTTCAATTCTTCTAATTTCTCTGTTGGTAACGATTGCAAATCTGAAAATGGTTGCTTGTAAATTAGTTTCAAAGTTTCTTCATTAACTTGAAATGAAATTGGATTGATCAAACCTGCCTATTAAAATGTCATTCGGTTGAGAAAATAGGGTTTGTATTCCAAAAATGAAAATGAATGTAAAGGCTGTTGTGAATTGTTTCATAAAGTTTGTTTTATATGTTTGGTAACAATTAATATATCTAGTTTTTATCAGACTTTATGATGTCTATTATAACATTTAAAGCTTTGTCATTTCCATTAAAATAATCGGTGGAAGATACACTTACTGGAATATGAGGAGCAATCCAATTGCGACCATCTTCTGCTTTTGATGTTTGATGAAACTGAGTTGAAATAAGACCCATTAACCCTGAATAGGGTAATTTAAACCAGCCTGCTTCTCCTATATGATTTGGCTTAGAACCACTTGGTTCACCTACAAGAATTGCATTCGTATATTTTGTTATTTCTGTTAGTAAGTTTTGGGCGGCAGAAAATGTTCCTCTACCCATTAAAACAAAAATTTTCCCTTCTGGTCGCAGGCTTTCAAATAGCATCAATGTTTTTAGAATTGGAGGTAAGATTGCCCCATTTCCACCACTATTAAAACGCAAGTCTAAAATTAAGTTCTGGGTGTTATTTGTCTTGATATCTTCTCGAAGTTTTAAGTTGAAATCCATAAAACTCAGATCTTCTTTTTGCTGAACTAGGTTGAATTGCACAAACATTGTATGATATTCGGGTAAAACTATAGACCAATAAAAATCTTCTGTTTTCGATAAAAATAAAGGCTGATTTTCTTTTTTTAGCTTAGGAAGTAGTGGAAAGCCAGCAAAGTTCCAGTCAACTGGATTTAGGCTTACTTTTCTGGTATTCCTTTTTGAATCACTTAAAGTGAGGGTTAGGTTTTTTGCATCTTCAATAACCCCTATACCTTCCAATACATCTGGTAATCCTGCATAATAAGGACCTAGCCAAAGTGTTTGCATATCATTATCCTTAGCGTTAACAGCATTTGTTTTTTCAATAGCTACAACAGCAGATGTATTACCAATAAAATCTACTTTATAACCAATCCATTTCTCGAGACCTTCTTCAGCATCGACAATAAATAAACCATCATTAAACTGATAAAACTGAACAGGAAGCTTTTTTAATGCGCCTATATTAGGCGAAGTTGGAATCATTAAATTATGTCCATTACCTAAACTACCAACAAGCTTCATTAGCGCTACAACAATCTGTTTATCGCTTAGTGTGGCGATACTTGTTTTTAAAATTTGAAACGCTTTTGCTAGTTCTGTTTTGGAAACAAGATGATAAGGGCTATAGTGAAGCTCATTAATTCGTTTTTCTAAATACGAAACATCCTTAATCCAAGCTTCCTCTCTTGAAATATCTTTCTGACTAACCTCCCCAAAAAGTGCTAAAAAATCTTTATCATTATTAAAATTCTTAAAAGCATCATCCCCTTTCAAAAAAGGCTTTTCATCATAACGCGCTTCGAAACCCTTTTGCAGCCAAATTATAGCATTTAATTTATCACCATCCAAAGCATATGCCTTTGCAATTTTTATAATAATATCATTTGATGGAGCGGAACCTTTAGGTATATTATTTAAAACAGTACCACCCAACTTCAAGGTGTTTTTTAAGGCAGTTAATGCCTTTTGATATTGCTCGGTTTCATAATATGCAAGTCCTAATAAATAAAAAAGATCTCCATCTTTCTGATATTGTTGAGTGAGGCTTTCTGTAATCGGGATTAACTGTTGCCAATTTCCATTTCTAGCGAGAGTGATAGCTTTAGTTCTGTTATTAAAATATTCATGGGGATTTTGAACACTATGAGTTGATTCTTGAGAAAAAGCACTACACACACATAACATGATTACAAATAAAATACCTGAGGAAAGTATTGACTTATTCTTCATACTGATTTTTTTTACAATTTTTCTTTTACTGCTTTTCTCCAAAAGTATAATCCAAAAACAAGTGTTACTATTGCAAACATAATTCCGTTTTCACCAAGCCAATGTTCACTTCCTTCAACTTTTATGGTTAGAGGAGGCATTATTTTTTGAATATATACATTGCTTACGGCGTGAAAAATGACTGCTGGCCATAGGCTATTGGATTTAAACGTGTAATACGTCATTATAAATGACATAGAAACAATTACGATAGTGAACGTTGTAAATTCTAATAGGACGTTATTACTATAGTAAACGAGCAATGGCCAATGCCAAAAAGACCAAATCAATCCACTAAAAATTGCTACTCCACTAAAAGGCATTACTTTTCTCAACTCATAGATAAAAAATCCTCGCCACCCAATTTCTTCCCCTAAGGTTGTTGCAGCCGCTCTTATTACTGCAACAGTGCCTAATAAAATAATGGCTATAATTGTTATTGATGTTGGATTTAAAGTTCTTATACCAAAAAGACCAAGTTCTTTTCCCCATTCAGTAATGGCCTCTTGATTAGCAAAGTTTCCGAATCCAAACATCCAGATTAATATATAAGTGATTACACCATATAAGGCAGGAATAACATAAGACCATCGGATATACTTCCAATTTCCCCAATTCCAGTTTAGTGATGAAATTTTACGACCTCGTATTTTTAAGGTAAAAAACGCAGCTATTGCAGGACACCACATGATAGCTCCAACATAAATTCTTGATGGATATAAATTGACTATTGCATAATGAAATGGTGAAGTAAGAGCAATTACAAGACCAAGAAATAAGAAGATTGTTATCCAGGTTTGTTTTTTACTTTCTATTGATTTTATCATGATTAGTTGTTTTATTTACCGACGAGATATTTTAAAACTTGTTACATTGATGCTATTATGGATTTAAAACAGTATCTGTTGAAACCATTTATTTACCACACTGTCTTTATAAAACAGAACAAGTTCAATTATTGTATAAATTTCTCAATTTTATTATCCGTTAAGTGCTGTACGTTCTTTGTGATTCTTTCAATATCCCAGTGCCACCATTGAAGTTCTAATAATTTCGCAATTACATCTTCTGAAAACCTCTTTCTGATTTCCTTTGCAGGATTTCCACCAGCAATGGTATAAGGGGCAACATCTTTTATTACTGTTGAATTTGTAGCAATAATTGCTCCATCTCCAATAGTTACACCAGCCATAATGGTTGCGTTATAGCCAATCCAAACATCATTACCAATGTTAATATCTCCCTTCTTTGGGTAATTTTTTCCATTCATTGCAGTTTCCCAACCTTTTCCAAAAATCGCAAAAGGATATGTAGAAAATGATTCAGTTAAATGATTTGCTCCGTTCATTATGAATTTTACATCAGAAGCAATCATACAGAACTTTCCAATGATTAATTTGTCGCCAACAAAGTCAAAATGATATTTTACATTTTTCTCAAAGTTCTCTACATTTTCAAAATCGTCATAGTAGGTGTAGTCTCCAACTATAATATTGGGATTCTTTACAACATTTTTTAAGAAACAAAGTCTTTCGTAATTCTCAAGTGGGAATTTTTGGTTTTTGTCTGGTCCTGTCATGTTCCTTTTATTTTTAACGATTTGTATTACTGTAGATTACAGGCATTTGTCCCTTCCAAGTATTCCATAATGCATTATCATTTATAAGTTGAGCCATAAAATGAGCAACATTTATACGACTGACTTTGCCAGCGTTAAAGATAGCACTCCTAGTAGGAGAAGGATATATTTCGTAATCGGTTACTTTGTCTTCATTTATTAATCCATCTGGTCTAACAGCAGTCCATTCAATGAATTGATTATTTTGACCTATTTTAGTTCGTAAATAATCTGCCGCATTTTCATTATCTACATGAGGGGGCAGAATTAAACGAAGAAGGCCAATAACACATTTTTGTGCAATAGATATTGGCTCGTTTAAATCACGATTACTATTTCCAGTAGTGTTCATTAGAACATATTTAACCCGCTGTTTTGGGCTGGTAGCTGCAATGGCATCACATAATCTACGAGTGGCATCTGTAACTAATTTTCTCGGTTCTCCATAAACGCCTTTCCAAGTTAAATTATGACCAAGACAAGAGGCAACAGCGTCACAACCACTTACAATCTCACTCATTTTTGTATCACTTAATTCTAATAGGCTTGCAGAGATAATTTGCAGACTATCATTGGTTTTCCATAATTCTGGTAACTTTTCAGGTGATCTTACAATTACTTTTACTTTATATTTTATTATTAGAAGATGTTCTACTAAATGTTTGCCTGTTGCACCACTGGCGCCTACTACTAAAACTGTCATTTTATATTTTTTACTAATTGTTATTATATTTTTCCAAAGTAATTTTCAACTATTTAGAATTGGCCTTTTTTCCTTTGTTATCATTGCTAGTTATTCTAGAACTACAATAAAATTTTAAGTTCTATCAGTACTTGTTGTGTTCGTTTTTTCTTACTGTTTTCAATAAACAATCATATTCAATATCCGCTAAATTACAGTTGTATAATTTAGGATAATTTGTATTCGTAAATTGAATAACCCCCACATTAATATCTTTTTTGCCAGACGATGCTTTTTACTCTTTATCAATCTCGTCAGTAATGGATTTTATAAAATTAGCGGCTGCGAAATGGCGCTCGTTACTATCGGCTTCCGGCCATGCGCTATTGATTGCAATCACAAGTTTCCTTGAAGGGTCGATATAAATCTTCTGTCCATAAATCCCCAATGCCTCAAAACTATGGCTATTAAAAATCCACCACCCATATCCATAGCCTCCGCCAGGCCAGAGTGGCACTTGTATTTGGGTTGCTGTCTTGAACCAGTCATCGGGCACAATAGATTCTCCGTTAATATATCCGTCTTCGAGCACGAATTGTCCAAACCTTCCAAAATCACGCAGTCGCATTTGAAGGCAACAGCCTGCCATTTCCTGACCAGTGCGATCCAATCTCCAGGTAGCAGTTTGTTCCATGCCATAAGGAATCCAGATTCTCATAGAAAGGTAGTTCGACAAGCTTTGATGGGTAGCTGAGCGGATAAGGGCCCCTAAGAGGTGCGTTTCACCCGTACTATAGTTAAATTTTTTGCCAGGCTCAGCTTCGGCTGGCAAACGCCGCATATAGCTCACTATGGCTTTCATGCCATCTGCAGTGGTATCTTTATCAAATCCGGCGATGTCAGAATCCGGAGCTGTATAGTTCTCATTCCATTTTATGCCAGTGGTCATGGTAAGCAGATGACGAATTTTCACGCTATCAAAGGCGCTTCCTTTTAATTCGGGCAGGTAATCTATTACATAATCGTCCACGCTTTTGATGTAGCCATCCTTTATTGCAACACCCACAAGCGTGCTCGTTACAGATTTTGCAACGGATAATGAAGACCATAGGTTTGTGTCACTATGTTCAAGCGCATAGCGTTCCAGCCTTATCTTACCATCGTGTAAAACAAGGAGTCCAGCTACTTTCTGCTCCTTTATAAAATCTTCCAATGCTTTTTCCTTTGTTCCACCTGCACTGAATGCTACTATGGGCAATCCTTCTGGTAGCTCGTGAATTTTATTCCCCATAGGCACTTCATGCTCTTTCTGGTTCACTAGTAATGATTCTTGTGAAATAGAATCCGTGTTAGAGATGTGCTGTGCAAAGGAAGATGGACCTATGATTAGGGTGATGGCCAATCCGACAAGGGATAGGATTTGTGAATTGAGTAGCGTACTCATAATTTTGTATTGTTTTTTACTGTTCATATCTTCAAATTTTTCTTGTACGTGGTTATTAAATTACTCATTATTTATTGATATTCAAATTACTAAGCATTTCAAGGAATTTCTTTTTTTCAATTTTTCCCACAACGTAATCAAGTACGTTTCCTTGAGAGTCAATAATAATTGTTGTTGGTGTAGCGCCAACATTATACTGCTTTACTAGTTCAATGGTATTTGGGTTGTCAATATCAATTATTACTGGTACTACTTCAGAATTGATGACCTTCATAACTTTCTTGTCTGCAAAAACTTCACGTTTCATAATACGGCAAGGCACACACCATTTTCCTGTAAAAAACAGAAGTGTGTTCTTACCCGAATTATTAGTAAATTTTTGGGGCGAAGTAATGTTGCTGACCCACTCAATATCATTAGAAGGTACATAAAATGAATACCACGCATAAGCAAGGGAAACTACAAGAAAGGTGAGCCAGAACCATCGCCAAAATGGATGAGACTTCGTTTTAGCAAATTTTAGGGATGAATTATTTACTTTCTTCATTTATTTATTACTTGAGTTTTATTTTTCGATTCAAAATTCAGTGATAAAATTCATTCCGTTTAATTTTACTTACCCAATTGTTGTTTTTCAGGTATGAGTTGTTGTTAAATTAACCACAACTTTTAATATAACTTGTTTATCCTTCATTTTTTCGGGTAACGTTATAATTGTGTTCTTTTTATCTATTTTCAGAAGCATTTTTTTCAGCACTTAAACTTATTTAAATGAACGTGACCAGCACGTCTATCTGAATTACATCTTGGAACTTTTCCTTCCTTTTTAGTCCGTGTCCATTCTTTTATCTGAAATTATACTATATAAATTCATTATGTTAAAGTTTTAAATTCTAAAATAATTTGTCCTCACTATTTTTTTTAAAGAATTCCAATTCCAGTAAAAGTTATTTTGTTATTTCACTAAAATTCAATTTTTCTTTTTCCCAATTCCAAATTGACATACCAAAGTTTCCAGAATCCTCAATAACTTTCATTTTAATATTACTTAATATTTCAATAACTATTTTCCCATTTAAATTACCTTTTCCACCAGAAATATCAGACCAATCTAAAACTATTCGATTGTCAATTATAGTTCCATTCCCAACGTGACACCAATTTTCGCCCAGCTCATTGTCTGTTGTCCTGTTATTCATTCCTAACCAATATACTTTGTTTTCAATAACATTAATCCAAAATAAATTCCCTCCGGTTGATTTCCAAACACCATTTTTAATCATAATAGTTTCTTTTTTAATTTGATTAGGATCATTCTGTCCATTACAGCTGAAAATAGATATAAATAGAACAAGGCTAATTATTTTTATTGATTGTTTCACTAGGTTATTTTTTTAAATTACACTCATTTTTTTTATTTACGGCTTAGTTTGGTTTTAAACAATGTAGCTAATCCTAATTACAAATGTCATTTAATTCTTGGTAATCCGATTTTGATACGGTTGGAATTTCCTGACCACTCTGAATTTTTATACAGGTTAAATCTGGATTTCTATCTACCCTTAAATCCACTAGGCCTTGATTATTACTTACATCAATACTAGTAAGTGAATTACTTGTAATATACAAATGTGTTAAATTACTATTACGCTCAAGATTTATGTTCTGAATTTCATTATCAGAAATTAATAAGGTTTCTAATAATGTATTGGAACTGAAGTCTACTGTTGTAAGGTAGTTACTTGTCAATAAAATATTTTTCAGATTGATAGCTCCATCTATTTCTAAGGATTTTAATAAGTTCTGACTCATGTGCAAAACTTCTAAAGACTGATTATGAATACTAAATTCTTCAAGGTTATTCCAGGATAAATTCAACTTTTTTAAATTTGTCGCACTTGATAGTCCATTAATTGCAATAAGTTCATTAGACTGAATATCCAACAAAATTAAATTTGGATTGTTACTAATATCAATGCTGGTTAGGTAATTTGACTGAAGGTATAAAGTGTCTAACTTGGTATTCAAACTTAAATTTATAGCTTCTATTTTCTGACCGGATGCTGACAAAAGTTTTAGGTTTGTAAAGCCTTCAATTCCTGTTAAATCACTAATTTCACCGAAATCACTTGAAAGATTTAAATTCAAATAACTTACTTCCTCAGCATCGGCTTTTAATATTTGTTGGTTAACGATACCGTCTGAATCTAAGCCTTGCTCAATTAATATGGTTTCAAAATGATTGTCTGGAATGCTTAAATAAATATCATTTACTGCCTTTATTTTTTCATCGTTACTTGAACATGAAACAACTAAAAACAATGTTAAAGCAAAGATTGGGTGGATAATTTTATTTCTGGTAAAGTTAAATTTCATTTTTATTTTTTAGTGAGTATTTGTTAGACGATTCTAAAGTTAAATTGCTTCAGAAGAATATTAGATTTAATGTTTTCTTCGGTTTTCTGTAAAATTATTGCTAATGGTCGTTTTAACGCCGCAAATAAATTGTTGTTCTCTTGTTGTTTAATATTTTAAACATTGATTATTACATTTCCTGTTTTTTCTCCTGTAATTACATATTCGTAAGCTTTGGATATATCTTCTATAGAATATTCTCGGTCAATTACGGGTTTAAAACATCCTTTTTTCAACATATTAATAATATAGGGTATGGTTTTCTGCTTACTATACGGAACTGGAAAGATTACTTTTTTACTTAACATTGAAGTTAATAAAGGATAAAAAATATTTTGTAAATAAGGTCCTAGTTCTGAAGATATATAAATCCCTTTTTCTTTTAATAATGGCTTACACTTTCCAAATGTACTTTTACCTACTGCATCAAATATAAAGTCATATTTATCTTTGTCATCTTTAAAGCCTTCTTTGGTATAATCGTAAATTTTGTCAGCACCTAAAGATTGAATTAGCTTGATGTTTTTTGTATTGCAAGTTGCTGTTATTTTTACATCATATTGTCGGACAAATTGTAAGAGTGCTGAACCAATTCCTCCAGTTGCGCCATTTATTAGAATTTTTTGCCCAGATTTAATATTTACTTTATGAATGAAAGTATAAGCATAATTAGCCCCTTCCAAACTTGCAGCTGCTTCTTTAAAATTTATCCTTTCGGGAACTAAAAATAAATTTTCTGTTGTTATTGCTATGTATTCCGCCTGTGATTCTGAACCGGTATCATTAAAACCAAATACTTTATCACCAATACTAAATGACTTGACATTTTTTCCTAATGTTATTACTTCACCAGCAAAATCTGTTCCTAATATTATTTTTCTTGGGTTAAATAATCCTAAAACAAATCTCATAATAAAAGGTTTGGCGGTAAGGTTTGCACAATCTGTTCTGTTGACTGTAGTGGCATGAACCTTAATCAAGACTTCATTGATTTTAGGAATGGGTTTTTCAATATTCTCAATTTTTATCTGGTTTGGTGAACCATATCTTCTGCGTATAGTGGCTTTCATTTTTTGAGTTTTTATTTTTTCATTATAATATAGCACAACGTGTTAGTATAATTATTGTGTTGTAAAACGTACATGATTTTCCTATAGGAAAATTAGCTACAAAACATATGAATACTTCGGGTTTAAATCTGTTTAAAGCATTTATAATACATGGCTATTCGTTACTTTTTTACTTCTCCTTTTTCAATTCGGTTAATCATTTCTTTAGCATTCGTATTTTCGGGATTTAGTGCTAAAGATTTTTGATAGTTCGCTTTTGATATTTCAAACTGATTATTTAAAAAATATCCTTCTGCCAAACTATCAAATGCATTCGCCGAATTAGGAAATTCTGAAATTAGTAATTTAAATATTTTAATTGCGTCTTCAATTTGATTTTTCTCAATCAATTCGTAGCCTATTTTATTTAATTCATTCTCATCGGAAAAGTTATAAGTGTCAGGATACTTCTTTTTTAAATCTTTATAAAATTGTATACCATCATCTATATTATCATAGCATTTTTGTCGTATTGTAAGGTAAACGGATTTCTGTGGTATTGAAAAAGGGCTTCCTTTTGAAATGTTTTCGATTGACTCAGCAATATTTCTGAGTTTAAAATTTTTATTATTTGTCATTAAAATAATTAATAAATCTTCTTTTATATTGAAGTGAATAAAAGATTCGTTATTAAGAGAGGACCCCTGATGTTGGTAAATAAGTAATTCATTATTCTCAAAAACACTTTTTCCTAAAGCCGACTCACTGTTTTTAGAATAGGAATCAAATAATAACATTAACGACTCCTTTGAAATTATCTTACCTGAATGCAAACTCCTTACCCAATTGTACATGTCATTTACAGTAGGATATACCCAACCTGAGAATTCAATATCACTAGACTTATCATTGCCCATATCATTATTAAATGCTGTTACTAACTGAGGAGTCTTTGAGCTTGCATCTATAATAGTACCTGACATATTGCTAGGGATGAGAATATTTTCTTTTATAAAATCATTAAAATTCATTCCTGATACTTTCTCCACAATTCTTCTTTGAAGAAAAATGTTATTATTGCTATAGAGATAATCTGATCCGGGTTCGAATTTTAAAAGCTCAATATTCTTTATATCTGTATAAATATCTTGATCATTTTTAACACTACTCCAGTTTATTCTTGGTAATCCACTAGTATATTTTAACAGGTGCCTTATTGTGACTTTAGTGGACCAATCTGGTAACTGTAATTCAAACTTTGAAAGTTTATCATCTAGATTTAGCATTCCTTTCTCTTTCAAAATCATGATAGCTACTGCATTGAATTCTTTGCCAATAGATCCAATATTAAATATTGAATTTCGATTAAGTGCTTTTGTTTTTGAAGCATCTGTATATCCAAACTCATTTTGATAAATTATTTTATTATTCTTAGCAACAATGATATTTCCATTAAAAACACCACGATTATAAGATACTTTCATTAAAGAATCTATTGAAGGTTGATTGATTCTTTGTTTTTCTTGAATTTGTGATAAATCGCTTGTATTTGAGTTGTTATTATTTTTACAATTAAACAGTAAGATTGTTAATAGTAATAAAAATAGAAATTTTGATTTCATTTATTCGTGTTTAAAATTTAGATGTATAACTATTGAAAGACCATATAATTTTTGAATGTTTTCATTTTATAATTGGCTTCAACAAAAATGTATCTCAATCAGTTTCCATGATATTCCATATTTGGAATGGGGTTATTATTTTTTAGATATTTATCAAACCAATTAAGGACTTGTTGGTTCACTTCAAATTTGTGTTCGGAAATTCCATGATCACCACCTTCAAACATGATAAGTCTGTATGGAATTCTATATTTTTCAAATTCTATTGCGAGATTAAGGCTTTGCTCTGGTTTTACTCTCCAGTCAGAAGTTCCGTGCAGCATAAGAATTGGGACATTTTTAGGAAATTTATCAACCCACTTAATGGCAGATCTTTTTTCTAATTCAATAGCTTTATTGTCTGCATAATTTGGAATTAATTCTGATAAAACACCAGTTTCCATTTCGGGCCTATCTTTAATAGAACTAAAATTATCCGAAATAGCTCCTCCAACAACAGCGGCTTTTATGTTATCTGTTTTAGTTAAGGCAATATAAGTCATCATTCCACCACGACTCCAGCCATACATTCCAATTTTAGTAGTATCAGCATTATTAACCTCTTTCAATACTTCTGGTAGAAGAGTGATGTCGTTGACATCATTACCACCAAATTCTTCATGTCCTTCGCTACCTGCATTTCCTCTATATTGACTGGCAATTACAACATAACCTTCTTTCGCAATTTGACCAAGTGTAATTGCTCCGTGCGCAATTGTTAAAGAACCAAAATTTCTATTTCCACCTCGATTATAAATAATGCAAGGATATTTTCCTTTTTTCTTTGGTTTTACTAAAAGGCCGTTAATTTTTAAACCATCACTTAAGTATGTTATGCTATAAATTTCTATACTATCTATATACTTAAAGCTATCTTTCCATTGTATTTGGCCATTTATTTTTTCAGTTAATCGAGGATAAATTGGAGTTTCAGATAAATCAGCTATCAATTTCTGATTAAGTAGCAGTTTAGTTTCTTGAGCGTTGCCATTTGCAATTACTATTATAAAAACTATTATTTTAATGTATTTCATTAGTCATATTTTTGTGTACAACTTTTGCACTATTAAACATTTAATATCAACTTTTCTATTTTATTATTATCTTTTCTATTCAGAACGTGTTTCGAATTTTCTAGTAACACCGTTTTTTTTAAAGATGGAAAAATGGTGTTTGCCAGTTTAACCATTTTTACTCCTGGAAACAGTACATCCTTTTTTGCAGCAATTATAGTAATTGGTGTTTTTATTACTTTTGCTTCCTCCTTTTTTATTACAGGAACAGGGCTGAAATCCATTCTAAAATATAAAAATACTTTAGACAAATATTTAAGTGCAAATTCATCTCTTTCCGTGAAAAGTGTTTTTAAGAATTTTTCAAGATATTTAACATTCTGTGTTTTTATGTACCGCTTCATTGGAATAAATATCTTAAATAGTGCGCATAGTGGATTTCCATTTACAATAAATGCAGGCGCTGATAAAAACACCTCTTTGATATTGTTTTCATTCTGAATCAACGTTTTGAGAATTATTAATCCCCCGAAAGAGAAACCAACCATTGTCACATTTTTTAGTTCCAACTTATTAATTAAATTGTTTACCCATAAACCATAGCTATTATCTTTCATACTTAACCTAGTTTCAGCACTTTTATTCGGTTGTGCTAAAACATCAATAGCAAATACTTGAAATTTTTCGTGAAGGGTTGGGTAAGTTTCTAAAGCAATTGGAGCACAGCCATTAGACCCATGAACTAATATTAATGGTGGTTTTGATGAGTCTCCAACTACAATAATATTGGTTTTTCCATAATTAGTATCAATTAGTTTGTATTCATATTTAATTGTTAATTCATCTAATTTTTGGTCATATAGATTTAAAGTTTCTTCCTTTCCTTTTTCCGTTTTAAAAAGTGATGTCATTTACTTTTTTAATGATTTAGATATTGTTAGCCTCTGTTATTTTTTACTTAGTGCTTCAATTCATTTTTACAGGAATTGTCACCACTTATTTTATAAGCTTTATTCATTTATTTTTTCAAATATAAAAGCCCAAGTATACTCACCTACATAGGTTGCTCCTGTTGAAAAAACCATTCTGTCTTCAGTAAGTTCAGATAATCGATAATCATCTTCTAAACAACTTATATAAGTACCATTATCTTTAATGCTACAAGATTTTAAAAGGAGTCTAGTTTCTTTTACATCAACACCGTTAAATTTATAAGGAATGTATAAAAGCTTAGACTTTTAGATTTATTAATTTTTATTTATCTCAACGGTTTCCAAAATCCAATTAGAAATTTCTTTCAACGCCATTGGAGACATAGTCTCTTCTATTTTACTATACTCATCCATTTTACCTGTTTT